>NZ_JAQNCQ010000248.1:0-38104 GCF_028368005.1 Geitlerinema sp. CS-897
GTCGAAAAATTCGACCCCACGAAAGGCTATCGCTTTTCCACCTATGCCTACTGGTGGATTCGTCAAGCGATTACCCGAGCGATCGCTGAGAAAGGCCGCACGATTCGTCTGCCGATTCACATTACGGAAAAACTCAACAAAATCAAAAAGGTTCAACGCCAACTGACGCAACAGTTAGGACGGGCGGCGACGGTCGCTGAAATCGCCGACGAAATGAGCCTGACCCCCAAACAAATTCGAGAATATCTCGAACGGGCCCGTCAACCGCTCTCTCTCGATTTGCGGGTGGGCGACAATCAAGATACGGAACTGGCGGATTTGCTGCAAGATGACGGCCCCTCGCCGGAAGATTTTGCGGTTCAATCTTCTCTTCGCAGCGACCTCGAAACCCTGATGGCGGATTTAACGCCCCAACAGCGGGAAGTCTTGGCGTTACGCTTCGGTTTGCGGGACGGTAAAGCCATGACGCTGGCGAAAATTGGCGATCGCCTTAAGATCAGCCGGGAACGAGTTCGTCAAATCGAGCGGGAATCCCTCACGAAACTCCGCAAACGCAAGGCGGATATGGGCGAGTATTTGGCCAGCTAGGGGACAATTGACAATTGATAACGGGAAATTGTCTCCCTCTCTCCCTCTCTCCCCCTCTCCCTCTCTCCCCCTCTAATTATCTCGTTACCTCAATTTCCGCCAAAATCACGGGCGATCCGATGGGTCGCCCGTTTTCAATGAGGGTGAGGGTGAGGGGATGGCGGCCGGGGGCGATAGTTTCGGGAATCTGGAGAACGCGCATGTCCCGTAAGATGCTGTTGGGGGCGATTTGGCGAGGAAACCAAAATCCGCCGAGGAGGGGTTTTGTCTCTCGAACGTCGCCGAAGGTTAGTTGGATGGTGGGGTTTGGCGGCGGTTGGGCGAGAAATTGCCAAAATGCTGAAATTTCGAGGGACTGACCGGGGGCGATCGCCTCGGGTAACGCTTCGGTTCCTAACAAGACGGTGTTGTTTCCGAGGGGACGATTGAGGGAAATCGATCGTTCTAAGTCGGTAGGGGTAGGTACTGGTCCGGGATAGACCCAGGCGTACTCGATTCCCTGTAAGTTGACGGTGTGAAGTGGGGTTTGGCGGCGAAAATAATTCACCATGTCTGGACTGGGAACCTCTCGCTGGACTTGGTTGACGTACAATACGACGCGGTTGGTTTGCGTCCATTCGGGGGCGGTGTCGGTATCGCGGGAGCGATCGATTTTCACGACTTCGCCTCGGAAATACGCCCGAAATACTGTCCGATACCAACTGGCGACGCGCGTTCGTTCGGCTTGGGGTTGTTGGTTGAGCCACCACGCCGCCCGTTCTAAGCCTTCTCCTTGTCCGATGGTAAAGATGTCTTCGGCTGCTGAGAGTCCGCCGAAGAGGGGGTTATAGTAGGTGACGTAATCGGGGGCGTAGGGAAGTAACATCGCCGCTTGGACGGCGAGAAGTCCTGGGATGAAGACTTTTGCGGATTTGAGGGGTTTGAGGCTTTGGACGATCGCCCACCATCCGACGGCGGCCACGACGACTAACCAGGGATAGGTGGGGAGGGGGTAGCGATCGAGTTTGTTGGAAAAGACGGAAAACACCGCCAACATCGACGCCGACAACCCCAGTAATATCGTCAGTTCGGGGACGTAGGGGGTCTGTTTCCGCCATTGGGGAACGGCGAGGCGGAGGATTCCGGCGACGAGTCCCACTTGAAACAGGGGAGAGAGGCGATACAGCATCGCCAGGGGATAAAACAGCAATCCCACTTCGTCGGTAGTTTCGCCCAGGAAGAAGAAATGGCCGCGGGCGGATTCGTCGACTAAGTCTTCGTAAAGCCGCTGGAGGGTTTCCCAGGGTTCGACCCACAACATCGGCCAGAGTAAAACCACTGTGGCGATGAGGGCGACGGTCCACAGGGCGATTTCAAGCGATCGCTGTTGCCATCCTCGAGGGGCAAAGGAGGCTTTCGCCCATCCCATTTCGATGGCGATGAGGGCGGCGACGAAGCCGGGAAGGACGAAGAGAATTGTGATTTTTCCGGCGGTGGCGAGTCCCATCGACATTCCCGAGGCCAGCAGCCAGGTGAGTTTTTGCGGCGATCGGGGCAATCCGATGGGGGTGGTATCGGGGGGCAAACGTAAATATAGAAGCCCCCAGAAGACGCTGAGGGCTGCGAAATTTATCATTAGGGCATCGGTTGACAAAAACCGTTGATACCCCAGAAAAAACGGCTCGAATAGCAGTAAGCCGATGGAGAGAAGGGCGATCGCGTTTCCAAACAGTCGCCGCAGCAAGACGGTTATTCCCACCATTGTCGCGGCGGTGACGAGGGCTTGCACTAGACGGGGCAGCACGAACCAACTGATGCTGTAATATTCGTAGCGAAGGCATTTCTCGAAGTCGGTGAAGGGTTCTGGTAAGCCGAACCACTGGGGAAATGCCTGTTGTAAGGTACAGTTGAGTGCCATCGCCCACCCCGTCAGCCACATATTCGTTACGCCGGGATGGTGGCGTTCGTAGGTACTATCGAGATCGGCGGCGAGGAGTTCCCGAACGAACGTCGCCCCCCGTCGCAGCCAGGAGACTTCATCGACGTTGAGGGGAACGGTAATCGCCCAAACTCGCAGCACAACGGCGATGAGAAAGATGGCGAACAGGAGATAGAGAGGCGATCGATCGGCGTTAGTGGAGTTCGGGCGGCGAGTTTCGGGCAACATCGATTATTTTTTTCCTGAGAATCGTACACCGATAAAAAGACGTTTGAATTGGGGGAATGCCACGACAATTCTACAGTTGAGGGGAGTTAAAAGGATGGAAAACATCTCTTGACAAAGACCTGGCTTTGCTATTCGATATGTAGAATTGTTTGCGATCGCGCTTTGCGGTTATCTTTTCGTTCTTCTCTGGGGAATCGTGAAGGACGAGAACATTAAATTTCTGTTGTACCATGTGGGGCAGCTCTGTGCGTCAATCTCTTTTTACAACGCAAGATAAACGCTCGCAATCGAGTCTCATTTCGCGAAGTTTCGCGAACGAGCGGTTTTGGGGAATTGCTAGTGTCGTCTGCGCTATAGTGTACGCGATCGCCGTGCTTCCGGCGTCGTTCGATGGAGACTATATCGTTCAAGACGATGCCCGTCAACATGTGTTTTGGATGCGCCGGTTTCTCGATGGGGATTTGTTTCCCAACGATGCGATCGCGGATTATTTTCAGTCGGTTTCTCCGGTAGGATACGCTTCGCTATACCGTTTGGCGGCGAGTTTCGGACTCGATCCGTTTGTGTTTAATAAAGTGTTGCCCGTGTTCCTCGGTGGAATTCTGACGGCTTACGGATATGGGGTATTTCTACAAATTTTCCCGATTCCTTTTGGGGGATTTTTATCGACTCTCGTTCTCAATCAGACGTTATGGTGTAAGGACGATTTGATTTCGGGAACGCCCCGAGCCTTTTTATATCCGATTTTTTTAGGTTTTTTATTCTATTACAATAAGAAAAATACGATACTTTCTATCGTTTTTGTGATTTTAACGGGGTTGTTTTACCCACAGTTTTTACTCGTCGAACTCGGGATTTTAATTTTAGATGGGTTGGGATGGGTTCGCTTTCGAGATATTTTGAATTCTATAAAAGAAGTTTTTTCAAAGAAATTGGATTCGATTGACTTAGAGAGTAATTTAGAAAGTAACCTAGAAAATCACCGAAATAACAACAATAGCAAGCAGCGCCAAAACGCCAGTATTTTAGATTCTGAAAATCAAGGCAACCGTTGGCGTTTGAATTGGACTTCGAGATTTCATTTAGTGAATATTGCCGTCATCGTGGCGATGCTAGCAAGTTATGCCTTAAAAACCAACGAATACGCTCCTGTCGTCAATGCCGAACTCGCTAAACAACTCCCAGAATTTCTAAAAGGCGGACGAATTTATTTCTTTCACTCCGATCCTTTTGAATTTTGGTTGTTGAGAAATCGCAGCGGTTTTTTGCCGCAAAGAACGGCGTTGACGTTGTGGGTGGGAATGCTGTTACCGATTTTGTGGTATCGACGCGATCGCTTTCCCTTACTGCAACAACTCACCGCTAACGCCAAGCTATTTTTTCAAATTTCGATACCCTCGATCGCCCTATTTTTTATCGCCCACGCCCTACTATTCAAACTTCACCTTCCCAGCCGTTACAGCGAACATACGCTGATTATGTTACTGTCTTTTGCGGCGGGAATTTCGGCGACGACACTTCTCGATGCGGCTTGGCGTTGTCGTCGGCGACGGCGGTTGAAAGCGGGGTTGGCGTTGCTTTTAATTCTGGCGATCGTCATTTTTCCAGTATTCCTCGATCGCTTCCCCAAAACTTACAGTCTTGTCGAAGGCGAAGCCCCGCAACTTTACGAATTCTTTCAGCAACAACCGAAAGATATTCTCATCGCGTCCACCGCCAAAGAAGCCGATAACCTCCCCACTTTCGCCCAGCGATCGATCCTCGTCGGACATGAATACGCCATTCCCTACCATTACGGCTATTACCAACAGTTTCGCGATCGAGCAGTTGCCATCTTCGAGGCACAATACAGCCCCACTCTCGAACCTATCAAACAAACCATCGGCGACTACAACCTTGACTTTTGGCTGTTAGACAGAAACGCCTTTTCCCCCGACTATCTCAGCGATCGCCAATGGGGGAGTCGCTGGCGACGCCAGTTTATCCGAGATCCCCAACTTATCGCCCGTCTCGAAAGTGGCGTTCCCCCCGCCCTCGCCGCCTGGGTTCCAGCTTGTAAAGTGTTCGAGACGCCCGAACATCAGGTATTATCGGCGTCTTGTCTCCTATCAGCCCAATAGAGAATGGCGATCGCACATCTCCAAACCTTCCTCACCCGCCCCATTTCCCAAATTCCCCGGTTCGTTACTGGGTTTTGGTTCGCCCTGAGTTTGGCGGCGAGTAGTTTTTACAGCCTTCCGGTAGCCTCGCAAGCCCTGTCTCACGAGTATCTGGTTTCCGACGACGGGCGACAACATCTGTTTTGGATGCGACGGTTTCTCGATTCCGGGCTGTTTCCCAAGGATGCGATCGCCGATTATTTTCAATCCGTCGCCCCCCTGGGCTATCAGGGGTTTTACTGGATCTTCGCCCAACTGGGAATCGATCCCCTCGACGTGGCGAAAATAATTCCCTTTCCCCTGGCGGTGTTGGCGACGGGGTTCGCCTTTGGGCTGACGTTGGAAATTTTCCCGATTCCTTCGGCGGCGTTTTTCAGCAGCGTTTTGTTGATTCAAAATCTCTGGATGCGAGACGATCTCGCCTCGGCGTCGGCGAGGGCGTTTCTCAACCCCCTGTTTTTGGCGTTTCTCTATTTTCTGATTCGGCGAAAAACCCCCTGGATGCTGCTGTCGCTGTTGGGGGTAGGCTATTTTTACCCGCAATACCTTCTCGTCGCGGCGGGGGTGTTGCTGCTGTTTCCGCGAAACCCTCTGCAAAATCTATTGTTTCCGGGTTCTCCGTCTCAGAGGGGAAACGCTGGCGGAGAGGATTCGGTATTTTTCGGGGGAAACCTTTTCAAACACCTCCCCCCAGTGGGAAATCTCCTCGCCCTCGCCCTCTGCGGGGCGATTCTGCTTCCCTACGCCTTGAAAAGTTCCGATTTCGGTTCGGCGTTTTCCCTGGTTGAAGCCCGTCATCTTCCCGAATTCCAGCCGGGAGGGAGAACCGCCTATTTCGCTAAAGACTGGGGGCGGTTTTGGCTGAGTGGAAGTCGAACCGGATTACAACCCGCCCTCGATCCGCCGTTACTCTGTTTGGGGTTGCTGCTACCGCTGTGGCTGCGAGGGCGATCGCCCCTCAAATCCCATTTACACCATATATATATAGTGTCGGCGTTGGTGATTTCGAGTTTGATGTGGTTCTTCCTCGCCCACCTGCTGGCGTTTCGGCTGCATCTCCCCAGTCGCTACACGCAGCATAGTTTGCGGATTGCGATCGCCATCGCCGCCGGAATTGCGATCGTCTGGATTCTTGAAAGTCTGTGGGGTTGGGCGAAACCGTCATCTCAGAGATTCAGAGGAGGTGTCGCCGTGGCGGTGACTGTGGCGATTTTCGGATATCTGGCGGCGTATCCGTTTTCTCTGGGAAATTACCCGAAAACCAACTATATCGTCGGTTCCCATCCTCAACTTTACGAGTTTTTCCAGCAGCAACCGAAGGATACTCTCATCGCGTCTCTGTCGCCGGAAGCCAACAATCTCCCCAGCTTCGCCCAGCGATCGATCTTCGTGGGTTACGAATACGCGATTCCGTTCCACCGAGGCTATTACAATTTACTGCGACAACGGGCGATCGCTCTCCTCGAGGCTCACTATACTCCAGATGAAATAGAGTTGAGGCAGTTTGTGGAAGCCCACGACATCGATTTTTTCCTCATCGACGCCGACGCCTTTTCCCCGGAATATCTCCTCGAGTCGCGATGGCGGCGATCGTATCCCCAGGAAACCGACGAGGTTCGCCGACGGCTTCTCGCTGGAGAAACCCCCGCTTTACAAGGATTCCTCGAAACTTGCGGACGTTTTTACAATGAAGATCGAACCGAAAATTTAGCGGTGGTCGCGAAATCCTGTATCGTGAAAGCTGAACTGAAGTGAGTTTCGTCGGTATGGCGTATCGAAAGTTTTCCTTGGTTTGGCTACAGCGGGCGATCGCGTTTGTGGTTGTTTGCGGGGTGTTTTTCCGACTCTACAACCTCGATGGTAAAGTCTACTGGTACGACGAAACCATGACTTCTCTTCGCGTCGCTGGATATACACAGGCGGAGTTCGTTCGTGAAGCGGCGAACGGGGAAATTACGAGTATCGAACGTCTTAGAGATACCTATCAGTATCCGAACGAGACGCGAGATTTATTGGATTCGATCGACGCTTTGGCTCGACATCCCGAACATTCTCCTTTATATTATATCCTCGCTCGGTTTTGGCTGCAAGTTTTCGGAAATTCTGTAATTGCAATTCGCAGCCTTTCGGTAATTTTGGGAATTTTGGCGATTCCGTTAATGTACTGGTTATGCTGCGAGTTGTTTTCTCAGCCGCTGATGTCCGGGTTAGGAGTCGCGATTTTCGCAATTTCTCCATTTCACGTGCTGTATTCTCAGGAAGCCCGAGAATATAGTTTGTGGACAGTCGCGATTTTACTCTCGAGTGTTATTTTATTACGGGCGGTTCGAGAGTCGAAATATCGATTAGCAACGCCGATGTGGTTGCTGTACGGCATTACCGTGGCTTTGAATTTGTACGCTCATCCCTTTGCGGCGTTCGTCTCTGTTTCTCACGGGTTGTACGTGGCGTTGACGCAGGGATTTAAAAATTTTAAAAATTTAATTGCTTATGGATTGGCGTCACTTTTAGGAATTATTTTATTTTCGCCTTGGCTGTACGTCGTCGTTCAGAATATATCGTATTTTGTGAAAAACACTCAAAGTACGATGTCGCCTCGGGATAACCTGCATTTAATTTGGGGGTTGAACCTCAGTCGAATTTTTATAGACGTGAACCAGGGAACCAGCCCCCTCAATCCGTTGCTGTATTTGGCGATCTTTCTGGTTTTGTATTCTATTGTGGTTTTGGTGCGATCGACACCGCCGAAAACCTGGCTGTTTGTCGTCCTTTTAATGGGAGTTACAGGAACGGCGTTATTGGTTCCCGATATCCTGTTTGGAGGAAGGCGATCGAACAATCTTCGCTATGTGGTTCCTTGCGTCATCGGAATTCAGTTGGCGGTGACGTATCTCTTCGGAACCAAACTTTCGACGCTGTGGCGGGGAGTGCGACAACACCGCCGCTGGAAATACGCCATTTTGTTCCTATTTTTCTGTGGATTTGTGTCCTGTGCGGTGAGTTCTCAGGTTCCCGTTTGGTGGAACAAAAGTTACGCCAAAAGCCGCTACAACCCCGCGATCGCTGAAATTATAGCCCAAAGCGATCGCCCGTTGGTAATTAGCGACGACAACCCCGGACAATTGTTATCGTTGAGTCACTTACTTCCGCCAGATGTCGATATTCAGATTTTGAAACCTTCCCAAGTTCCCGAAATTCCCGAGGGCTATTCTCCGATATTTTTATATCGCCCGTCAGAAACCTTACAAGGGGCGATCGCACAGCGATATAACGCCACGATCGAACGGGCTTATCAAGGATGGCTGTTTAGAGTTGATAGTTAATAGCTGTGATTTGAGTTGGGTTGGTGAAACCCAACAACCCATCGGTTTCAAATTCTAAAGTTGACTCGATCTCAAATCGGGGAGTGGAAGGAAATGCTGTTTGTGAATAAACATAAAATAACATCGCCGAAAACGCTATCGTGGATCGTAATTATATATGCGATCGCTTTACAATGTATTCAGTATATGGCGAAGCGATCGCTCTGGGCGGACGAATCGGTATTAGCGTTAAATATCGTCGATCGTAGCTATCTCGAACTTCTCGAACCCCTCGATTACAACCAAGGCGCACCTATTGGATTTCTCTGGATAGAAAAACTATCGATACAGCTATTGGGAAATCACGAATACGCCTTGAGGCTGTTTCCCTTTCTCTGCGGAATCGCGTCAATTTTCCTATTTTACGACTTAGCCAAACGCTGTTTAAAAAACTACGGCGTTCCGATAGCGTTGGCGTTTTTCGCCACTTTAGAATATTTGGTGTACTACACCACCGAGTTAAAACAATATTCCAGCGATGTCGCCGTCACCTTAATTCTGGCGTTACTGACACAGGATTTACTCAAACGCGACTTAAACTTCAAAAATATTTTAACCTACAGCATTATCGGGGCGGTTATGATTTGGTTTTCCCATCCGGCGGTTCTCGTCGCGGGAGGATTCGCCCTATTTTCCCTCATCAAAGTCTGGCGAAACCGCAATTTTGAGAAACTCCCGAAACTCCTAAGCGTTTTTACAACTTGGGGGATTAGCTTTCTCGGCTTTTACTTCCTCTCTATCCAATCGTTGAGTAACAACGAAACCCTGATGGAATCCTGGCGGAGTGCGTTTCCTTCAGAACTTACCGATATTAACTGGTTAGCCGAAAAATGGTGGAAACTCTTCGAGAATCCCCTGGGAATTCGAGAAGATTACATTTGGATAGCGATGATGGTGTTTTTCATCGGCGTGTTTTCCCTCTTTCGCCGCAACCGCCAAACTCTCGCCTTCCTCGCTTCCCCTCTCCTGGCGACGATTCTCGCGGCGTATCTGCGTCAATACCCCTTTCGTAACCGCCTACTCCTGTTTCTGACGCCGTTTATCGTTCTCCTCATCGCCGAGGGAATCCACTACGTCGGGAGGAAAACCCGCCATAAACTGAAGGCGATACCGGGAATTCTCCTGTTTGGCGTTTTGTTTTGGATTCCCCTTTTCCAAACCACCGCCTTATTCGCCAATCCCATTACCCGAGAAGAAATTCGCCCCGTCATCGCCTACGTCAAAGAACACCAGCAACCGGGAGACGTTCTTTATATCTTCCAGCGAGGAGAATATCAATTTCAATATTACGCCGAAAAATTCGGCTATGAGGAGGGAGATTATATCGTCGGCGTTGATGATTTAGAAGATGGAAAAGAAGTCTCGCCGCCAGAGTGGGAACGCTATACTCAGGATTTAAATGCGTTGCGGGGAAATTCTCGCGTCTGGCTGATTTTTTCCCATATCGACGATGTAGAAGAAGAACGCGATCGCGTCTTAGGCTACATTGACAGTTTAGGACAAAAGCGCGATCGATACGACGCCCCCGGTGCCTTTGTTCTGTTGTACGACTTTACCGCCAACGATGAAACTCCCTAAATCTCTCAACTTCAGTTTAAAACTACTCTGCATCACCGTCATCGTTCTCGGGATTTTCTATCGCGTCACCAACTTAGGCTTGAAATTTTACTGGGGTGACGAAGTTCGGACTTCCATGCGAATTTCGGGATATACCGAAGAAGAAGTTATCGAAACCAGCTACACCGGAGAAATCCTCGAATTCAGCCAACTTCAACACTATCACTATCCGCAAAACAGAACGGTTTCCGATACCCTTTCCGCCCTCGCTCACCATCCCGAACATCCACCGTTATATTACCTCTCGGCGCGTTTTTGGGTGCAGTTTTGGATGCAGTGGTTTTCCGATTCCGTGGCGGTGACGAGAAGTCTCTCGGCATTGTTTAGCCTGTTGGCGATTCCCTGCGCGTTCTGGCTGTGTCGAGAACTCTTCGCCGATTCCCGCGTGGCTTGGGTTGCAACAGCGTTAGTCGCCATTTCCCCGTTACATATTTTATACGCCCACGAAGCGAGACAGTATAGTTTGTGGGTGTTGGCGACACTGTTTTCGAGTGGAATGTTAGTGCGATCGCTTCGCCGTTTTACTGTCAAAAACTGGGGAATTTACGCTTTCAGCATCGCCCTCGGTTTATATTCTCACTTACTCTTTGCATTAGTGGCGATCGCTCACGGAATTTACGTTTTTGCCACCGAAGGAATTCAACGCAGCAAAACTGTAATTTCCTATCTCGTTTCCAGCATTTTCGGCTGGTTGCTATTTTCTCCTTGGATTTGGATTATCGTTACCAAAACCGCCCGAACCAGCGAAGCCATTGAAGAAGGCGAATCGAGCGTTGAATTCTCCTTTTTAGTCTACCGTTGGTTTCGCAACCTCAACCGCGTCTTCTTCAACGCTAACCTCGGCGATATCAACTTTATTTTAGTCCTGTTCGTTCTCTACGCCCTTTATATTTTAATCCGAGAAACGCCGCGAAAAACTTGGTTGTTGGTCTTGACAATTGTGGCAACTAATGCTATATTTTTAGTGATACCTGATATTTTTTGGGGTTCTCGACGTTCGGCGGGATTGCGTTACTTATTCGCCTCTTATACGGGAATCCAGATTGCGGTTGCCTATTTATTTTCAACTAAGTTTAATTCCGTCAAGCTGTGGCAACAGAAAACCTGGCGCGTTGTCTTTGTTTTGTTTCTGACAGTCGGAACAATTATGGGAGCGATCGACCTCCAAAAAGAAGTCACCTGGAACAAAAGCGACGACAAAGCCAGATTTTACATCCCCGCCGCTGACAATATTAATTTAGCTCCCAATCCGCTGTTAATTACCACAGAAGATCCCGTAAAAGTTCTCACCTTCAGTTATCGCGTCAAACCCGAAACCCAATTTCAGCTTTTCCGAGAAGAGAGACTTCCTGATTTTCCCGAAAATCGTTCTGTCTTTTTATTCAATCCCTCTCCTGTTTTACAGCAGCAAGTACAAGCCTTACCGAACACGCAACTCGAGCTTGTTGAAAATCGAAAAGACGAGCTAAAATTATGGCAGGTACTTCGCTAAAAATATAAAACTTGTAGGGAGTAACATCACCACAGAGACACAGAGAACACAGAGAACACAGAGAACACAGAGAATTTTAATGCAAAATACGAACGGGTAAACAGTCGATTTTTAAATATGTCTAAAAAACAACAAAAACAAGATTCTAAACACTAAAGTTTTAGCAGAATTTTCCGTCGCAAAAAAATTTACTATAATTTATCTAATTCAAATTCGATCTTCTTGGCAAAGTAGCGGTAAAAAAGAAAATGACATCACGTAAAGTCTCAAAAAGCATTGCAATATCTCAAGATATATTGCATGAAATCGAAACTTCAATTAATTCTGGAAAAATCGGCAATCTAGATGAATTTGTTGAAATGGCACTGCGTCGAGAACTTGAAGCAAGAAGGCAAACTGAAATTGATGCTGAATTGGCGGAAATGGCTAAAGATCCGGACTATCTCCAAGAAGTGACGCAATTAGAATCGGAATTCGCTGAAGCAGACTGGGAGGCATTTGAAATTGGAGTAAACTAGGGAAGTGAGGAAAAAGCTCCGCTGTAACGCATCGAGTGACTGGCAAATTGACAAACGCCAAAATTGGTTAAAATCCCAAAAAATCTTGTATTATGAGTAAAATTAAAGCTGTTTTTGATGGAGAAGTGTTTCGTCCTTCGGAACCCATTGAACTCGAACCGAATACGATCGTTGAAATTGAGATTGAGACAGTAAATATGCCTGAATCCCAAGAAGTATCTTTTTTCGATGTTGTAGAATCTCTCAATTTAGAAGGGCCTTCAGATTGGGCAAAAAACTTAGACAAATACTTGTATGGACTTGAAAGTGACGAGGAAGGCTGAAGTTTTTTTAGATACTTCCTATATTATTGCTTTGGCAAACTTCTCTGATGAATATCATTCTCGAGCAGTTCAATTGTCTAGACAACTGAAATCCGAAAAAATTAAGGTTGTCACGACTAGAGGCATTTTGCTTGAGATTGGTAATGCTTTATCGCGGTTTCGCCTTCGTTCTCAATCAATTCAAATTTTAAGAATCTTAGAAAAAGATTCACAAGTCACCATTATTCCTTTGTCTGAAGCTTTGTATTTTAGAGCATTTAAACTATATAGCCAACGTTTGGATAAACAGTGGGGACTCGTGGATTGTATCTCGTTTGTAGTGATGGAAGACCATCAAATTCAGGCGGCTCTGACAGCCGACGTTCATTTTCGTCAAGCTGGTTTTCAAGCGTTATTGCTTGATTGATTACAACTATTAAAAATTATAAAAAATTGAATACTCCCGTCCGGAACGAGGCTAAATTAGGAGCAAAAAGAGGATATATTCCCCCTATTTTCGACTCCAATTATGGACAATCTCTCCATTGCGCTGCTCTGTGCGGCCTCCCTAACCTTTGCATCGCCAATTCTAGCGACCGACTCCCCGGACACTTCCACCATGAACGACGCCACCGACGAAGTTCTCAACACTTACGATCGCTATCGCCAAGTCCTCGATCGCACCACCTCGATGGTACGCGACAGCGACGCACGAGCGATCGCCAGCGAATACGGCTTAGACATCGTCAACGTCATGTGGGAAGACACCGGACGCTACGCCAATTCCGCCGTCGGCCCCAACATCAGCGACTTGACGATTCAGGTACAACAGCACAACCCCCGTAGCGACGAATACGAACTGCACCTGATGCCCGTCATCCGCTACCCTAACTTTAGCGACTTTACCGCCGACATCCCCATCGATCGCTTCTCTCTTCTCGTGGGAAACGAAAACGGCGAAGACTTGCGCCGGGTTCCCCTCGCTGACGTTCTCGACAACCTGCGAAACTACCTTCACGACCCTAATTCCTGGGACGGCGATAACACCTCCCTCCTGGCCAAACGGGACACCCACGTTCTCGTCAGCGCACAAGCCTGTTTTCTCCCCATTCCCCAAGGGGACAAAGCGCAATTCAACCCCGTCCTCTTCAATTACCAATCTTACGAAGGCGATCCCGCCGTCCTCACCATTCTCGCCACCCGCGAAGGAACCAGCGTCACCATTATCGACAATACCCGAGATGCGTTTGAAGCCGGTCAAACTTGGGGACAACGGCTGTTTTTCAACCAAAACGGCGATCGCGCCAGTCTTACCGGCCAGCGATCGAGCGACTTTCAAGCCGAATCTCCCGAACCGGACGACTCCGACGCCGAGACACCCACCACCGAAGCCGCTGGAGAGTCCGGGTTAAACATGGTGATGGTGATTCAAGTTCCCCTCAAACAAAAACAACCGATGCGGTTTGGCGGTTTCGATATGCTGATGGCTGCACCCATGGCTGGTGAATTCGATGACGGTACAGCCAGCAACGTCGAAGACGCCGTCATCGGACACGGTGAAATCGAAGGGCCGTTTACAGAAATCGACGGACTGGCGATCGAACGCGACCCAGATTTCCCAATTCGGGTCACCGTCCAGTTTTACAAAGCCACTGACAACGGTGTCGTCTCCGAAGAAGACATCGCCGACATTCACGAACAAATTACCCGCATTTACGTCGATGCGGACTACGTGGGAAGTCTCGTCGTGGACGACAGAAGCCAGCGTCTGACGGATTATCCGGGGTCTCACGAAGAACCAGACGATTGGTGGAAAAAATTCTGGGAACGCCACCGCCAAAATACGGGAGAATCCCCCGCCGAAACACTCGAACGGTTGCGTCGTCTGTTTAACCAACATCGCACCTAGGAGGACGCATGAGCGGCGAGACGACCTTACTTCAACGAGACCCCTTCGCAGACGGAACCACCGACGACCCACTCCTCGAAATTCGCACTTACGACGGAACGCGCAACAACCTGACGCCAGAACGGACGGCTTACGGAGCTTCGGGAGAGCCGTTTTTACGTCAGTTTCCGCCAGAATACGAAGACGGCGAAGCTGCGCCTGCGGGGGTGGGGAACCGCCGACCGATTCCCATTTACACTCAAGAAGAGGTCGATCGCCTGACCGCTCTCGGTCGTACCGTCGTCCCCAATCCCGATCCTGCCATTAACGCGCCGTTTCTGGAACTCGATCCCCCCGATCGCCCCAGTCCCCGTATTATTAGTAACGTACTGGCCGACCAAGACGGACAAAGCCTTCCTAACCGTCGCTACACCACCGATTTAACCTGGAGTTTCGGACAGTTCGTCAACCACGATTTGGATTTAGCTCTCGAAGGCTTTGAGGAAACCGACTCCAACCGCGACCTCTCCTTCCCCATCGATATTCCCCCCGACGACCCCGATTTCGGCGAAAATACTCCCGGTGCGCGTCCCAACAACCAGTTTTCCTTCGAGCGAGACGCCTTGGCTCCCGGAACTGGCGTTAACGAGATCCCCGGAACGGGAGTCAACCGGATTACCGGATGGCTCGATCTCTCCACAGTGTACGGGTCGAACGTGGAAATTGCGCGGGAATTGCGCTCCTTCTCTGGGGGACAACTGCGGGTGACTCCCACGGAAACCGGCGATTTGCTTCCTGTCAACAGTCCCAGTCCCACCCGAGAGGGAAAACCGATTTCCCAACCGGGAGCGTTTCAAGGAGTGGGATTCGCAGCGGGGGACGAACGAGTCAGCGAAAACAACAGCCTCGCCGCGCAACATACTCTGTGGCTGAGAAATCACAACCGCCTCGCGGAGGAACTGGGAGAACTTCACCCGAACTGGACGGACGAACAACTGTTTCAACGAGCCAGACAACTCAATATCGCTCAATATCAAAATGTCGTTCTCAATCAGTGGCTTCCGACGTTGCTGGGGGAAAATAACCCGAATTCGCTTCGTCCTTATACCGGATACGACGACAGCCTCGACCCCCAAACTAGCAATGCTTTCGTCACGGCGTCGTTCCGCATCGGTCATACCCTCGTCAGTCCGACGATTTGGCGTCTCGACGAAAACGGCGAAGTCGATCCTCGCGGACATATCAGCTTTTTCCGCAATTTCGATGCTCCCGACGTGACGGAAGGAAGCGATTTAGATGTCATTTTTCGCGGTTTGACTGCGAAGTTCTCGCAAGATGTGGATACGAGGGTGGCTGACGATTTGCGAAACGCGCTTCCCAATTTTATCGGAGCGATTCCGATTCCCTTGGGTGCGGTGGGGTTCGATTTGGTGTCTGCGAATCTGCAACGGGGACGCGATCGTGGCGTGGCGGATTACAATCAGCTTCGGAGAACCTTGTCAGAACAGTACCCGGAATTGGGAATTCGTCCGGTGACGAGTTTCGCGGAAATTACCTCCGACCCGGAATTACAAGCAGCCTTAGAATCGGTTTACGGAACGGTTGAGGATATCGATCCTTGGATTGGGTTGTTAATTGAAGATCCAGTTCCGGGGTCGAGTTTCGGTCCGACGCAAGGCGCGATTTTTCGGGAACAGTTCGAGCGGATTCGCAACGCCGATCGCTTTTGGTTCGATCGCACTTTGGAGGAAGGCGGATTTTTTACAGCAGAAGAAATCGCCGCGATTCGCGATACGTCGTTTTCCGATATTCTCCAACGAAACACCGACATTGAGGACGTTCAAGACAATCCATTTTTCTTAATGAAGGTGGGAAAAAGCGATCCCGAAGCCATGAACGGTGGTGTGGGAGCGGATTCGATGTTAGGAATGGCTGGCGATGACGAGATGTACGCCGCCGCTGGGGACGATGCGATCGCCGGAAATGAAGGAAACGACGTTCTCAACGGCGAGTTAGGAAACGACATTTTGATGGGAGGAAAAGCCTTCGATCGCCTGTCGGGAGGTGAGGGAAACGACCGTCTCAACGGCGATTGCGACAGCGATACCCTCATCGGCGGTGCGGGTTCGGATATTTTTGAATTCGGACGGGATGGGGTAAACTTTTCGGAATTGGGAATCGACGAAATTACGGATTTTGTCAGCGGTGAAGATGCGATCGCGCTTTCGGCGAAAAGTTTTGTTTTACCTTATTCAGACGGAACGATTTCAGTCGAAACGGTCGAAGAAAATGCAGATAGTTCAGAGGCTGCGATCGTGTTCGATCGCACCACTGGCGCGTTATTCTACAATCCCGACGGTTCGGACATCGGCTTCGATTTCGGCGGACAGTTCGCCACCCTAAAACCGGGTTTGACGCTTTCTGAAGCAGATTTTCGAGTTGTATAAATTCAAACTTAGGGGTGCATCTCAAAACCGTAAATCGATCGGGGTAATTTAGCTTCTGTTGGGTTTCGCGTTTGCTCCATCTAAGCTATCCTTTGTTTTTTGATAGTTCGACCCTGAGAGGGTGATACGGAATCCAGTTTTGAAAAACCTGTTTTGCAGCCCTCGTCGTAAATTCCCTGTACGCCAGGACTTAAATCGATTTTGGGCGATCGCGTTAAAAGGGGCTATGGTGTGCGGATTCCGTATCAGGAGCGAGTCTTATCGCAATTCATCACAATCTTCTGATGACTCGAACAGCGTCGAGAAAATGTTGATGAAATAACATTGGGAAACCCAAAACCTTCGGGAATTATTTAGCTTCTAAATCTTGACAATCGGCACAACTTAATATCCACCAAGCCAAGTGCGTGTACTGAGCGCACTCAAACCAAGTCAGTGTAAACATGAGGTAGGCGATAACAGCGATCGCAAATCGACGATAAGGCGATCGGTATAAACTAATCGAATAAAAGATCCATAAGAGCGAGTAGATAGATGTTCCGATGATTCCAATAGAGACGAGGGAATCTAAAACGATATTATGTCCCTTACTCGACCGAATCAAATCCTGTCGAAAGCTGCCATCTCGGTGGAGATAGGTAAATTTAAAATCATCGATACTTACTATTTCTATCAGTCCAGGTGTCTCTTTGACGTGAATAAATGCCACGCCAAAGCCATCGAATCCCCACCCCCACCCAGGTCTTTCTCGAATTCCTTGAAGTGTCATGTCCCACAAATAAATGCGATCGGAGGTAATTTGTTTGGCGATCGAGAGTCCTGAAATTTGTTTGTTACTTGTTTGAATTCCCACCACGATCGAGCTAAGTAAAACGGCGATCGCAAGTTGTTTGTAATACTTTTGTCCGAAGCGATCGGCCAAAGATACCAAAAGTGCCAGAATTGCCATGCGAGTTCCATTGAAAAGCAGCGCCAAGACGAGTAAACTGAACGCAAGAATGAAGTCTCTGCGTTTCAACCCGTGTTGCTGCCATAAGGCAAGTGCTAATGTGGCACTCATGGCCAAAACCACCGAAGCATGACCGCGATGAGAATAGAATCCGATCGGTTGGTGATTTTGAAAAATCGTACTGGCGAGAATATGGCTTTGAAGAAGTTGTCCAGATGTCGCAGTATAGTCGATTTTCCAGTTCACCAGTTGTGGAAGACTTGCCATGGCTAGGATAACGCCACCGACGAGTAAACCGATCGCCTGCGATCGCATCAGTTGAGGAGATTGTTTCAGCAGTAGGCTATTGGATAGGGTGAACGCTGCAATCAGACACCAGTACAGCCAACCATCTCCCATTTCAGGTTGTCCGAAAAAAGAGCGATCGGGAAAGGGACTGTTAAAGGTGGAGAAAAGTCCGGCTGCGAGGAACAACAGCCACAAACCGAGTTGGATTGTCCAACGACGAGAAAGTTTGTAATCATCTTGCCAAAAGCCAATCGTCAAATTCCAGAAATTCGAGAAGACAATGAGTCCGAGAACTGCGACTTTGGGTTGCGTCCAAATTTCGCTGCGGCTATCTCCCCAAGGATGGATAAGGACGATACTGAGAGCGAAGAGAACGGTGTAGTAGCGGTTCATGGACTCATGTTTTAGGAAGCCTCTAGCTTATCGGTGTCGGCGTTTCCCTTTCCAGCTTAAAAGTCCGAATGCAAGGAGGCTGAAAACTGAAGTGGGTTCGGGAACCGATTCGGGATTGGGGGTTTCGGGTAAGTCAAAGGCTCGAAGCCGAAAACTACCGTAGTCATCGTTGAAAGCGAGTTTGAACGGAATATCTGTGGCTTTATCGGAGCCGAGCAACGAGTCAATTCCGGTTATTTTGAAACTCGACACCCCTTCTCCCAATAGTTCGACGAAGTTCACGCGATCGCCGGGGGAAAATTCACCCAGGAGCATTTCTCCAACAGAAACTGTAAATCGATCGTCTGCGTCGAGACCGAGAGGAAAGTCTAAAATGTCGGTGAAGAGGGTATTGTCTATAGACTGAAACTCGAAGCCAAAGCGAGTTGGGGGATCGAACCAACGATTACTGGGAGCATTCAAAAAGTATTTCCAGTCTTCCAAACTTCCATTTTCTAATATGGGATTTTCCTGAGTTTGCCCCTCTTTATCTTTCGGCTGTGTGTTGTCACATTCATTTTTATCAAATCCACCACCGCCACTACCAGAGCTCAAAATTGGTTCGTTATTTTGAACTACATTATCTTCAAAAGTACAGCTTATATTTGAAGCAGCATAGATATTTCTCCACCCCCATGAAATTCCATTATAAACCGTAACTTTTTTAGGTTGGCTTCGATCGGGAATTTCCACTAGAAAAAGTTCTCCTAACCAGACGTGATTGTTCTGAAGATCGGGACGTTTAGGTCCATCAGCAAAATCATCTTCATCTGTAAAACTGATGTTAGGAATAAGATCGTAAAATGGGTTGGTTTGTCCCGAAGAAACATCAATAACATCTTCGTCATCACCATGTACACCAGTGGCAGAGCTATGGTTACTAATCACCCGTTGTATCCAATGAAGTTGGTTCTCTGCTGGGGTTGGGTCTCCATAACCTGGAGTGTAACGAATTTTAATTTGAGATCCTATATAGTCTTGTCCTGGATGGCGAAAATCATTAACATCTGTGTAGTATTCCCAAATATCAAAGCTTCCGATTAAGTCATTATCGCTTTTTTCAAAATCCCAACTGGGAAAAGCAATACTAAGCCTTTCTAAAAAATAATTTGTTTCAGAGGTGTTCATTATTAGAGGTGAAGATAGCTGTACAATACCATCCCCATTCAATGTGCCATCCCCATCCAATGTGCCATATGGCTCTAGGGATTTGTAAGTGCCATTAGAAGCAAATCTAATGGAAAAGGCAAAAGTCTTCTGCTCCATTATGGTCAACAGTAAACTTGTAATAAAGACCATCCAGTAATTCAGCTTCATTTTTTTTGGCTCCATATTTTGCATCAGTTAGTTTGAGTTAGACGGATCTTTATGAAGTTCGTGTTTAAAGCACTCCTCCAAAGCTGTGTAACAGGTCTAAATGTACCAATTTTAAGGTCATACATTGATAAAGGTTTCGTGCTGGCGGCATAGTCAATCCGAATTGTGTATGTACTAGGTTTAAGATCGTCAAAAAACCAGATTCCTCCAAATCCATCAGACCATCTGAGTTGAAGCTTATTGTTTTGCCAAGAAAGTTCTCCATCTAAAACAAACGTTACACTCTTTTCAGGATGAAGTAGAGGACAATCAGAAACCGTAGGAGGAGAACTCCTATTTCTAGATCCTTTTAGCTGTAAAATTTGACCATTAGGATCTACCATCTGTGGTGAAAGAGTATCGTACTGTGTAAAACGAACAATTTGTTGTTTTTGATTGTTAATGCGAAGTCCTAGCTTAACAGGAAATCTCATTTCAGAGGTTCTATTTGGGATTTTCCAAGTTGTTTCCGGTATAATTGTTTCAAATTTAACACCATCTAATTCAACTACATTACCATCACGAGAAATAGGTTCAACAATATGAATGGGCAATAAATTCGTACTATCTAGACCTATTCCTGTTTCATCTATCTTTCTAATTGATAACGCTTCAGTGGGATCGTGAAAGTAGGGATCTAGGCACAACGTGGTTGCTCCAGAACTACGATAGGTCAAACGAATCTGATAGGTTCCCAGTTCGATGGGTTGAAAAGAGGCATGACTTTGAGGAATTTCAAGTTGAACTCGATCGTTTTTCCAAGATAGAACTATCTGCATCCAAAAGCTGGTACTCGAACCAGATTCCAGTAGGGGACAAAAATTTTCTTCACTACAGTTGGGTTCAGTAATTTGTCCTTGTAATGGCAAAGCTTTGCCATCAGGACTGATGAGTTCGGGGACAAGTGTACTCCAGTCCGGACAAATAGGTTTTGATGTATTGTTGGTTAACCGAACTCTAAGCGACAAAGAGCTTGGATATATGAATTCACTCTCTTGAGGTGGAATTGGTAAAATCAGAAAATCTGAAGCATCTTCTTCAAACTCTAAATCTAAATTTATTCCTTCTTGTTGAGCTTTGTTTTCACTTATAGACATGAAGTCAACTGAATTGATTTTGTCTCGAAGTTCTGTCTTTTCTATTGCTGCTGATTTTTGACGAGTGGGATATAGCAATACAATCGATAAAGCGATCGCAGCCAATATCCAAAAAATCAAATATTTTTTAAATTTATGAAATATAGTCATTAACATGATTTTTTAACTTCTCGATTCAATCTCTAATATGACTGGTTCGACTTCATAGGTTTCTAGATTAAAACGCTGACCTCTTTTAAAGCGTCGATTTTCAACTTCGATAACTTCATCTCTGAATACCTCGTAATATTGAGAATCTGAAGAAAATTCCCCAGCTCCACCAATTCTTAATCGATTAAATTCCGAAACTTCTTGACATCGATCGAGATCGAAGAGTTTTATAGATGCTATTCCTCGATAATAACCGTGACTTCCTGAATAACTTTCATCGCTTAAAGGTCTATAAGAAGATAAACCGATAACGACAAACTGACCATTTGGAGAAAAAATCAAACCTTGTATACCACCTACTTTTGGTGTCGTGTGTTCTAAGCGACAAATTCGTCTGAAATCGGGGTAAGCATAGACATCAATCTCTTGACTTCGATACGCAACTGATAAAAACTTAGTTCGGTCTTCAGGAAAGCCATAAACTCGCTCGTTGAGTCTATAAATTTCCCGACCAGTTTCTAGATCCCAAAAAACTGTACGATCTTTCTGTGCTGCTGCTGCTGTCCGACCTCCATCTAACAAAAATACATGGCGAATGGGAATTCTTTCCTCCATTTGAAACATCCAAACTACTTCTTCAGATTCAATATCTCGTAGCGTAACTTGTCCTTGCTCGTTACCGTTTAGCCGATAGCAACCGACTTGACTTTCAACTCCAAAAAAAGGATTCCAAGTTCCAATTCCATTCCGAAATGTGTTTTGTAGAAAGCGGATTGTATATGAGTCTTCATTAAGTTCGATTTCAGGACAGTCTCTAGAAAGATCGACTTGAGCTAATTTTAACGACTCGATCGAGGTCACTTTGCGAATGTTTTCAGAAAATTCTGCACTGGCATTTCGCACGAAATATGTACCTCTTACAGTAATAGATATAAATCCTAAAATCCAGTATTTTTGAAGTTGTTGAAATCGATTCATAAATCTCCTTCTGGACATCTTATCCTGCAACAAAATTTAGCTGAACAAAAGGTAAATAAACTGTCCCTTTCTACATATTTTCTATGGTTTTCTCAGTACGTAATATTCATCGTGTTTCGGATTCTCGATCGATGTTTGGAGCTTGAAATACGGTCGAACTATTATTCGTAATACGGATACCAAATCCGAAAGGAATAAACAGTGACGATCGATTTCCTTGAATGGGAATGACAATGGGAGTAGTATCGCTAATAACAGCTTCCATGTTCTCTACGGCTTCAGTACAACAAGTTTCGAGCGTTTCTTGCCCTTCATTGAGAAGATCCCGAGCTGAAAGTACAGAGGGAATATTGCCCCAGAGGACAAAACCCAGTACGAAGAGCAAAATCGAGATCGGGGGGATGACATTCGACAATGACTTGAGAGCGTCACGAAGATGAATGCTGTTACGCTGCCAGTTACGGAGTCTCAGTCGATGCCATAGAAACATGGTAGATTTCTCCAGTTCGATCGACCAGTTGAAAAATCGAGCCGTTTTCAGGGTTTTCCAGCATTGAAATTCAAAGCGTATCCAATACCCTCTATTCCGGGTCTTCGGAGTTTGTGGTTATAAATGTATAGCATGATACAAAAAATTGAAAATTCGAGAGCCAAAACCCTTGAAATCTCGTGAAGTTAGTTTTTCTGTCACCCTAAACTCCGAAGAGCCTCTATTCCCTCAATTGAAGGTCGCAAGGTTTTCGATCGAGTACCCAGTTGCCGATCGAACAGACCTCAAATTTTTCACTTCATTCAAACTTTAATTGAAAGTATAGATCGAAAGGCGCAATCCTGATATCGAGAATTTACTGTTTTTTGAGTAAACTTAGATTAAATTACTGAGTTTTAACTGTATTTTGACTGTCTTACTGTTCGTACTTCCTTGATTTTACGTAGATTGCGATCGCAATCTTGCAAGTTTTTACAGATGGCTTTTTTGACGCGATCTCGATTACAACACGATCGCACTTAAAAAGTCACGTTAGCGTGCAAAACGTTTGAATGAGCGAGTTTTATCGAAATTCAGCGCAATCTTCTAATTTCTCGAGCAGTGTCGATAAAATCACGTTATAACATAAAAGACCTTCGGGATCGCTCAGTCGAATCCATTCGTCTTTAAAAGCGACAATTTGACAAGAGTGACCTAAACTTAAGAAAAAAATAACGTAGGAGTTCAGTCAATGCCTTCTCAAAAATCATCAGACTCTGAAGGAACCCAAAAACAAAATTCTAATCCAGTGAAGAACTTCTTTCTGGGCGCTAGTTTGAGCGGTATTCTTATCTTTGCTTACCTCTCGCTATCTGTAGACATGACCTATGGCAGTTTAGCAGCAGTCGAAACCTGGAGACTCGCGGTAGCCATTGCTGTTCCGATTGCGTGTGGCTTGCTCGCAGTCTTTTTTAAAGACCGTGCGATTGCATGGCTCAGTCAGATTTTTGAATCGGCGAATTTTCCTTTCTAAACCTACATTTAGGCGATCGCGCGACAACCGTTTGCAAATAAGGTTTCTACGGAACGTCAGATTTCGTTTTCTGAAGATAGCAGTGATAATGGGTGCATCTCACTTTTGCGTTCGGAAAATATTAAGCTTTTGCATTAAAAGCTCAGTATACAAGCAATCGAATCTAAGGACTAATTTAACTATCTAATGTTCTATTTTTAGTCTGGCTAAAATACTCCACCAAATAATCTTCTCCCAATTCGTGTTGTAACCATTCCCAAAGCTCTAGTCCTCTTTTTTCAAACCTTTCTTCCTCTTCTTTTATTTGAAAGCCTGCAGAGCAAGGATCGTCCATGTCAATTGTGTTATCATAGACCTCAGCCCATTCCAATAAGGCTTGTTTCAACTCCTCAGATAGTGGTAAGTCTTTCGGGCTTAAATTATAGTGTAATGAGCCATAACCCCACAGTGGAAAACTCCCATAATCAGTCATTAGTTTGATTTTATGCATTAGATTTTTCTAAAGTTACAAGAACAAAATTTAACGATCTATTAAAAGATTGGTTCAATTAAATCTATGAAGTCGAAAATTAGAATTTCGACATTTTTAGAATCATAAAAACCTGTTTAAACTGTCATTCTGACATCACACTTATTATTCAGATCGATTTCCTCCATGATAAGCATAAACTTGATAACCATCTGCAAATTCTAAAGCTGGCTTTCCTTCTGCATGAAGATGATTTTTGGAATCAAATAACAGCCGATTGGGTCGTTCGCAAACCGCGCAAACATTCTCAAACTGGAAGATAAAATCACAGTGTTCGATCGATTCCCTAACCACTTTCCATTTTTGGCGATCGTGCTGTATGTTGAGAGCTGATATGCAGAAGTCCAGCATACAGCCCCATGTAAGCCAACCAGCAGGTCTGGTCATCGCCTGTAGTAACTTTGAAAGATCTGAATAGTCTGTTTCTGTTTCATCGAAATCCTTAGCTAGTTGAAGTTCAACACAGCGCTCGATCCCCATTGGAAACTGAAAAGTCTTTGGATTGTTATTGCGATCGAGATGATTAGGAAAGTCTGGATGTGCAATTTGGTCACTCAATCTACAGAAGAGCAAAGTTTCCAACTGTCTTTGCATTAAATGAAGAAGATGCTCTAAAACCCTCTTGAAAAACTTAGTATGAATATCTCGTCCTAAGTGGCTTTTGAAGTTATTTATCGATAGAAGTTCTTTAATTGTGACAAAAGGACTACTGAAGAAAAGAATATCAGGTTCGGGATAATTGCTCGCCACATAAGCCGCTCGAATTATTTCGACAACTTTATCTCGATCGATCGGTTGAGTTTGTGTTGCGATCGCCGTCCACTTCTCCCGATAGCTTGCTATCAATGCCTGCTGTTCGCGGGACAACGCAGTGATGACAGAATTTGACATAGGCTGGACACGTCTTGGCATGACTTTTTTAAAAATTAAACAGTCTAACGGTCGATGAGTTATTCAGATTTTGTTTTCTGAAGATAGCAATGACAATCCGGTTTTTCAATCAAAGACGCCGCCAATCTATTGAGCGCGATCGCCGCCAGCAATCCCCCGCCAAACGTACTTTCACTGGTCACAAACGGTACCGATAACTGCATCAACCGCCGTTTAGCCGCAGGCGCGTGACTGAAACCAATCGGTAATCCGATAACGAGAGCAGGTCGTCCCACTTGCGCCTCGATCGCATCGCAAATTGCCAACAACACCGACGGCGCATAACCCACCACCCAAATCGTACCGTCGATCGACTCCCGAAGTCTTTGCTTCAACTGGCGATCGCGCCAAAACTGTTGTTCGGCGTCTTCCGCACTATCAATATGGGGATTCTCCACCAGCGATCGCCACTGACAGCCTAAATGCGTCAAACGAGTGCGATCGAGGGTCGCCACCACCGCCGGAACGTCCGCCATTACCGTACACCCCGTTGACAGCGCGTTTCTCGCCGCCGCGATCGCATCGGGACTCAAACGCATAAACGCCGCCAAACTCACGTCTCCACAAGCTAAAACCAGGTGAGACAAGACATCGACTTCAATCGGCGATCGCTCCGACAAATCCGGTAACAACCGCTGTAACGCCTCCTGAAAATTCTCAGGATGACTCGAAACCCCAACATCCAAATATTGCCAAAGTTCCTCACTTAAAGATTTCGCCGTTTGCGCTTCGACTTCCAACAACTGAAGTTGAGCCAACGCTTCCACTTGCGTCGAAAGACAAGAACTATCTCGTCCGAGTAACCCCTCAAGCGCGATCGCCGTTTGTCGCCACTTCACCAATTGCTGCAACACCGTTTGATACTGCTTCTGTAACTGCTGCATCAACGAATCGGTTTGAGTCGATTCAGGCTGAGTTTCCAAAATTTGCTTGATGTGCGTCAGTTGAAACCCCTGTTGCTTCAGTGCCACAATACGCTGCAAACGTCGCACGTCCGCCTCATCGTACAAGCGATAATTACTCGCAGACCGCATCGGTTGAGGTAACAAACCGATTTGATGATAGTGGCGCACCATACGCGGTGTCGTACCACATCCGACCGCTTGAGTGAGTTCTTTAATCGTCAGCATTTTCGACAAACAAGGGAGTTGACGCCTCGTTTTCTCTCGATGGTTTTCCCAAACTTCTCTTGACTTTGACATTAATGTCAAGGTTTACCATACGCAGACTGAAACATAAAGGTTGTGTCGATGATTCGTCGGTCTGTGTTGCCCAGTAAACTCCAGCATTGGATGAAAACCTATCCCGAGGCGATCGCCGCTGCGATTTGTGCGCTACTCACCCTCGTCGGTTGGCTCGCACTCAACGGAAGTTGGCTGGGGTTTGGCGTGTGGACGTTGCTGGCAGCTTACACCATCGGCGGTTACGACTCGGCGCGCGAGGGACTCGAAACCCTGTGGGAAGAGCGCGAGTTGGACGTAGACTTACTGATGATCGTGGCAGCGTTGGGCGCCGCCATTTTAGGCTTTTGGCAGCAAGACTATTACTTACTCGTCGATGGTGCGGTCTTAATTCTAATTTTCGCGGTCAGCGGCGCTCTCGAAAGTATCGCCATGCACCGAACCGAGCGCAACATTCGCAGTCTCATGGAACTGACGCCAGATACGGCGAGACTTTTACAAGGTCACGAAGAACGAACCGTTCCCACCCAAACCCTACAAATCGGCGATCGCATTCGTGTCAAACCCGGCGAACTGTTCCCCACGGACGGCATCGTTCGAGAAGGCAGCAGTACCATCAATCAAGCTCCGATTACGGGGGAGTCGATGCCTGTGGAAAAAACCCTCGGAGACGAAGTGTTCGCTGGAACGATTAACGGTCGCGGTGCGTTAACGGTGGAACTGCACAAATCCCCCGAAAGCAGTCTGATTCAGCGCGTGATTCAATTAGTCGAGCAGGCGAAAACCACTCAACCGCCGTCTCAACAGTTTTTAGAGCGGTTCGAGCGGGGTTACGCTCGCGTTATCGTCTTCAGCGCGATCGCCCTCGGAACGTTACCGCCGCTCGTGTTGGGGTGGGATTGGGAAACCACGATTTACCGAATGTTGATTTTTCTGGTGGTAGCCTCTCCCTGCGCGTTGATGGCGTCTGTGATGCCAACGTTACTCTCGGGAATCGCTCGCGGTGCGCGACAGGGGATTTTGTTTAAAGACGGAGCGCAGTTAGAAACCATTGGGAAAGTCCGCGCGATCGCCTTTGATAAAACCGGAACCCTCACCACGGGTCAGTTACAGGTCAGCGATATCGTTCCCGCCGCCAACGTCGAAAAAGCGGAAGTGTTGCAAATTGCAGCCTCTCTCGAAGCCTATTCCGAGCATCCCCTCAGTCAAGCGATCTTGCAAGCAGCACGAGCTGAAGAAATTCCGTTATTCTCGGCGATCGAGGTACGAGCGGAAGTGGGACAAGGAATCGTCGGTTCTCTCGAAGGAAAACCGGTGAAGTTGGGGAAAGGAAGCTTTGCGCTGGCGGAGTTCAGCGACATCGAGCCGTCTTTAACCACCCAAAGCCAGCATCTTGAAACTCAGGGGAAAACGGTAATTTGGGTGGTGCGCGATCGGCAAATCCTCGGATTAATGGCTGTGGTCGATCGCGTCCGTCCCCACGCCGCCGACTTGTTGAAGGTTCTCCAGCGGCGGGGAGTCGCGTTTACCGCCATGCTCACCGGAGACAACGCGGCCACGGCGCAAACGGTGGCGCAAGCAGTCGGCGTCAACGCGATTTATGCGGATTTACTTCCCGAGGATAAGGTCGATGTCGTCCGAAAGCTACAGCGACAGTATCGAACGGTGGTGATGGTGGGAGATGGTGTCAACGACGCTCCGGCGTTGGCGCAAGCCTCGGCTGGCGTGGCGATGGGAGGTGCAGGAAGCGATATCGCCTTGGAAACGGCGGATATTGTGTTGATGGCCGATCGCTTGGAGAAGTTAGAGCAAGCGATTTACATCGGCCAGAAATCGCAACGGATTATCCGACAAAATATTACGCTGGCTTTGACGTCGATCGCCTTGTTGATGGTGGCGAACTTTTTCGGCGAAATCACGCTTCCGGTGGGGGTTCTCGGTCACGAAGGCTCGACGTTATTGGTCACGCTCAACGGTTTGCGACTCCTCAGACGGGATAACGGGTGAGGGCGTTTAACTTTCTGCGGGTTGGGACGGAATCAGGTAAATCGCACCAGATACCAGTGTTAACATCACTGACAGCCAAAAGACGATGAGTCCGGCGGTTGTCCAAGAGTCTGAGAGTGGCGCCAAGAGAAGGGCGATCGCCGTAATTTGACTGACGGTTTTCGCCTTTCCCCACCAATTCGCCCCGGAAATCGTGGTTTGGTTGACTCGCCAACCGGCGATCGTCAGTTCTCGGGCTAAGATTAAAAATACACCCCAAGCGGGAACAGTTCCCCATTCAATTAAGATTAAAAACGGCGCAAATACTAACAGTTTATCGACGAGGGGATCGAGAAACTTTCCTAAATCGCTCACTTGATTGAAGCGTCGCGCCACGTAGCCATCTAGCCAATCGGTGAGGGCTGCAATTAAGAATATTGTCAACCCGATCCAGCGATAGGACTGGCTTGGATTGGATAAGAAATACAATAAAAACGGGATTACCAGCATTCGAGACAGGGTAATCCAAGTTGCAACTGTCATTCGATTTAAATAACGATACAGAACTTCTATATCACACAAAATATATTTTATATTGTATTTGTATTATATTTTAATATTTTAGGAATTAACTAACCCTATTGGGAAAACATCGAAGATTTATCGGGTCGTTCGAGTCACTTGAATCGAGCGAAACTCTAACAACTCGACGAGTTGCCCGTTATCTAAAAATTTAGTTTCAAATATCGATCGCAGAATCACGTCGCGGGAATTTAACGATTCACCGCATTTACGGCTTCGGAGACAAATCGTCGACGACTTTCACTTTACCCTGACGAACCGATCGCATGAGCCGATTGACCGAACGGCGATCGTCTTCGTTTAAGGAATCGTCTAAAGCAGCAGCCATCAGCCCGTAACAGTCCGTGCGAGTGAGAACCCCCGTATCCCGAACTGAGACGAGAATTTGCGAAATCGCCCCTGGAATGAGTTGTATTTCCGGAACCATCAGTTTTAGGCGCAAAATTCGGTATTTCCAGTATGACCGATTTTGACCCCTCACCGAGCGATCGATCTCGCGACGGTCGGGCGATCGCGATCGAGATTTCGAGCGATCGAAATCACAAGTTCCCCGAGTTCAATCGCTCAATCCGGTTCGCCCTCTAAAAAAACACCGATACGGCGAAATTTCTCGTATCGAAGTGTCCGTCGTTGTTCCGGCGTCAAGCCACAGAGATGGCGAAGTTCCTCGATCAACGCCGTTTTCAAAATTTCCGTCGCTTCGACGGGTTGATTGTGAACGCCGCCAACGGGTTCGCTAAGCAGGCGATCGAGAATGCCTAACTCCTTGAGATCCCGAGCGGTAATTTTGAGGGCTTCGGCAGCTTGAGAGCTTTTCGAGGCATCTTTCCACAAAATCGCCGCGCAAGCTTCCGGTGTTGCCACCGTATATACCGCGTGTTCGAACATCAGCAGGCGATCGCCGACACCGATACCCAAAGCACCGCCCGAACCCCCTTCACCGATCACCGTACAAACGATCGGTACGTCGAGGCCGAACATTTCCCGTAAATTGAACGCAATGGCTTCGCCTTGGCCGAGGTGTTCGGCTTCAATACCCGCCCAAGCCCCCGGCGTGTCGATAAACGTGAGGATTGGCATCCCAAAACGGTTCGCGTGTTCCATCAACCGCATTGCTTTGCGGTAACCGCCTGGAGATGCCATGCCGAAATTTCGTGCGACGTTATCTTTCGTATCGCGTCCTTTCTGGTGTCCCAGCATCACCACCGGTATTCCGTCCAACCGTGCGATGCCGCCTACGAGAGCCGGATCGTCAGACCCGCCGCGATCGCCGTGTAACTCGATCCACTCGTCGCCGATCGCTTGAATGTAATCGAGGGTACTCGGCCGTCGGGGGTGACGTGCCAGTTGCAACCGTTGCGCCGGAGACAAACTACTAAAAATCTCTTGGCGCAGTTGCGTCGCCCGCTCTTCGAGTTGGCGAATTTCCTCCGAGACATCCACGTGAGTTTCGTCGGCGATGTCTCGGATTTGTTGAATTCGTTTTTCCAGCTCGACGAGGGGTTTCTCGAAGTCTAACAGCATAGGTTGGACAAGCAAATGAAAAGTAAACGGAAGTGGCTGGGTTGTCCGATATTGCTTCTAGCTCTCTACAACAGACAGAAGCGGTTTAAACCCGTGTTTGATCGAAACGTCACCGATCGCCTGCATTTTTTCCACAGAGATCTGGTTTCGTCCCCAAGAGAAGTTGGTGTACCACTTCTCGAATTCCAGCAGCATCGACTCGGCAAAACAAGCAAACATTTGCCGGGTCGGTACGTCCATGTTAACCAGCTTCATAATCCGCCAGTCAATGTCGAGAGAATGTTCGACAATGCCGCCTTTGAGGACGTAGACACCGGGATGTTTGAGTTTCGAGTCGAGGTTTTTGGGATAGCCCCCGTCGATCGTCAGACAGGGTTTTTTGAGGCTGTCGAAGTCGATCTCGATGCCTTTGGGCAAACTGGCCACCCAAACCACGATGTCGGCATGGGGTAGAGCCTCCTCCAATCCCATGACCTTACCGCGACCGAGTTCTTCTTGCAACGCTTGCAGCCGAGCGCGATCGCGAGCCACTAAAATCATGTCGGCGACATCTGTTTTCGTGTTGAGCCACCGACAGACCGCACTTCCGATGTCTCCCGTCGCACCGACCACCGCCACCGTCGCTTTCGACAGTTCGATGCCGAGTTTCGGGGCAGCTTGTTCGACTTGACGGCAGATAATGTAAGCCGTATGCGTGTTTCCCGTCGTAAACCGCTTGAAATCAAGCGTGATGTTGCGAATCCGCTGAATTTGATTCAAATTGAAATTCTCGAATACAATCGAGGAAAATCCGCCGAGCGCCGTGATATCGAGTCCGATTTTTTGCGCGTGAGCCATCGCGTTGACGATTTTTCGCGTCGCGGCTTTGATACGACGGTTCGCCAGCATTTCCGGCAAAAAGCAGGATTCGACATAGCGACCTTCGATCGTTTGACCCGTCACGCTCGTCACGGTAATGTTATCGACGGTTTGCGGCGGAGCAGAACACCAAAACTCTAAATCCTGGTTGGCGAGTCCGGAGTATCCCAAATCCCGCGCGACGGTTTGAGCTTGTTCTAGATTGGTAAGGTGACCGATTAAACCAAACATGGGCAGATTTTAGGCAACCTGTCTTTCAGGTTGCAAGACGGTATGCGGTAACAAGTACAGGTTCATAAACCTTTACATTATTATACGAGAGAATGCTTCTCAATCTTTTTCGCAAGATATCGCCCGCTTTCGGCTCGAAAACGGGCGATGGAAACGTTCTCGCTAAGTTCGCTTGAGAACAGTTAGGTGCAACGACTTAAGCCGCACTCCGCAAACCGTGAGTGAGCATCCGTACCGTCTCGCGAGTATTGAAGCCGACGTTAGCGAGGGCTTCACCGTAGGCGATCGTGAAATCTTCGATGAGTTCTTCTTTCTCCATTTTGAGGACGCGAGCGTCGTTCTCGACTTGGTTGAGCATCTTCCAAACCAAAGGCAAGTTTTCGCGGTTGGCTGTTTCGATGCGTTCTTTAACGTCATCGAAATTTGCCTTGAGCCACTCTTCGCCGTAATTCAAGTGGGTGTATTCGTCCTTCACCACACCCTCGGTAATTTTACGGGCAAAGTCGTCGGCAACGGGAATGTAAATGTTGTAAGCCGAGATCGCAAAGCATTCAATGATGAGCGCTTGAATGACCAAACAGGTGACAATATCGCCCTCTTCAGCCGCTTTTTCAAAATTACCGTGCAGTTTGGAGAAGAACTCGCGAGCGAAGTCCATATCCGGTGTCACTTCCAGGTTGCGCCCACAGGCTTGGAATCCTTTAGCGTGACGGCGTTCCATTTTTGCCAGAGAGATCAGTTCGTCCTTATTCTCCGGCAGCATTTCAGCTAACTTAACAAAGTTATCGTAGGCTTCGTTCTCCCCTTCGATCACGATGGCGTTAATGCGGCTGTAAGCGTCTTTGTAGGTGTCGCTTTGGTAATCGATGGTAGGGGTAGCTTCTAACTGCGGCATATGTTTCCTATCTCCTCATCCTTAGATGGTGGGGGGCAAAACTATACAAAAAGGTATAGCTCGAAGTTGGGCTGGTGGCATTCCTGAATCGCTAGAGAGCGTCCGTTTAAAATTTTATCTGTTGCCCGACGGTTTGGGAGTTTGCATTACCGATCGCGCGTCAATTCCGGAATGCCGTCTCGGACTGGGATGTTTCAGGTCAGGGGGTGAAAACCCCGCTCGACACTCCATCTGAGTTTTGTTCGACCCAGGAGAAGCGTTCCTGTAACATTTTTGTTAAAACAACTTATGTTTACTTTACAGGGTTTAACCGGAACTTGACCAGATCCGATAATTGCCCGATCGCACCGATATTGTAAGTCTCCTAAGAGAATACGATGCCCGATCGATCTCCGAAGCCTCCTGCAACCGCCTCGATCGCGCCTTCGCCAAAATCACCGACCACCTCGAAGATTGACTTCCTTAATCGATCGCGAGGCTTATACTTGCTTTTTCTAATCGTTGGCGCGGCGATCGTCCTGTTTCCTCTCCTGATTGTCTTGCGTGCCTCTTTTGCCCCCTCGGGTTCGGTGTTGAGTCTCGATCTCAACGGATTGTGGTCTCTGGACAACTACCGTCAGGCGTGGCAACGGGGTCGCTTCCTGCGAGCGTTTGCCAACTCGACCTTGGTGGCTCTGGCCGTTACCGCCTTTCAAGCGATAACCTCTGCCTTAGCTGGCTACGCCCTGGCTCGTTTGCGCTTTTGGGGGCGTCGCGGCTTGCTAACGGTGGTGGTGGCGACTCTGGCGATTCCGTTTCAACTCCTGGTGGTTCCCGTCTTCCTCGTGCTGAAATGGGGACATCTCCTCAATACTTACGGGGCGTTGATTTTACCGACCGCCGTGAACGGCTTCGGGATTTTCTTGATGCGACAGTATTTCGTAACCGTTCCGGTGGAATTGGAAGAAGCCGCCGCCCTCGACGGGGCGAATCGCTGGCAGATTCTTTGGCACGTCATGCTTCCCCTGTCTCGTCCGGCGTTAGTGGCGCTGGGACTGTTTGCCTTTATCGGGGAATGGAACGATTTGTTCAAGCCGCTCGTTTTCACGACTCGCCCGGAACTGAGAACGGTTCAGTTAGCCCTGGCGGAGTTTCAAGAACAATTTACCAACGACTGGGCGCTGCTCATGGCCGCCGTGGCGATCGCCACGATTCCCGTGTTAGTCCTCTTTCTCCTCGGACAACGCCAATTCGTGCGCGGTATCGCGACAACGGGCGTGAAACAGTGAAAGCAGTCACCAGTCACCAGTCACCAGTGATGAGATGAGGCAAACGGTCTTCACTCTTGCCTCTTCCCTCTACACTGAAGAAGCTCCCTAACTTTCCCACAAACGCCGTCCTTCGTGGGTGTATAGGCGATCGTGGGTGTCTCTTAGGAGTTGGGGAATGTCGAGGTTTTCTGGACAGCGGGGGAGACAGTCGCCGCAGTCGGTGCAGCGGTTGGCTTTACGTCCGGGGAACCAATGACCGGCGTTTTCAAACATTCGATAGCGGTATTTGCCAAATTCAGTCATGTCGTAGGCAAGGGAAAGGTTCCGCAGGCGCAAGACTTCGGGAATGTGGATGTTTTCGGGACAGGGCAGACATTGGTAACACTGACGACAGCGATCGCTCCCTAAAACCTCTGTCTGTTGAGTGTCGAGACGCTCGAGAACGGTGCGTTCTTCGTCGGTGAGGGGATCGGTGCGATCGCACATCTCTAAAGCTTCCTCGAGTTCGCTGGGATTGGCCGCTCCCAAACTCAACGTCGTCACCCGGCGATCGCTCAGTAGAAAACGATAGTTCAACGCCAAGGGTGAAAACGGCTGACATAACCGTCGCAGTCGTTCCGAAGGGGCGTACAGTCGCCCGCCTTTATCCACTGGAGAAATAATAAACACGCCCATATCGAGCTGACTCGCCCGTTCGATCGCCGGGGCGTGACGTTGAAACAATAGGTAATAGTGAAGATTGACGAAGTCGAACGCCCCCGTTTCCATCGTCGCCAGAATCAGCTCGAGAGAACCGTGAGTTGAAAACCCCACGTGACGGACTTTTCCGGCGTCGATCGCCTCTCGTACCGCCGCCATACACCCGTCTGCCGCTTTAACCCATTCGAGATGTTGCCAGGTGTTAATCCCGTGAATCGCCAGGTTGTCGATGTAGTCGATGTCCGTTCGCCTCAAGGATTCGTCGATTTCGCGAGCCGTCGCGGTTCGATCGGCATTGGGTAAAACTTTCGTCGTGAGATAGAGCTGATGGCGGGGAACGCCGACTCCAGCTTTCAGGGCAGCCCCTAGATACTGCTCGCTTTTTCCGTAACTCCGCGCAGTTTCGATGTGGTTGATGCCCTGACGGACTGCCTCGCGAACCGTTTGCACGGCGTTGTCCTCCGAGGCGAGGTAACGCATCGTCCCGAGGGAAAACACTGACAATTTTAAGTTCGTGCGACCGAATCGACGATATTTCATGCGATCGAAACTATGCTAAGGGACTCGCCCCGCCAAACTCGACAATTCTTCACGGGATCTCGCGCCTCGAGAGAGTGCGATCTCAATTCGACATCCGTGTCCCGCTCAATCGTACTGAGCCTCTCCCCCTTTCCCCGATCGCTCGATCAGTTCTTGGGGACTGAGATCGTTCAAAAATTCTCGGAACGCTTGACGTTCGGCTTCGTCGGCTTCGCGATCGACCGGAATCGACGCATCGGCCACCACTTCCTCCATCACCCAAATGGGCGTCCCCGTTCTCAAAGCAATGGCGATCGCGTCGCTAGGACGGGCATCGATTTCTTTTTTCTTCTGCCCCTGGGACATTTGTAAAACGGCGTAAAAGGTATTGTCTTCTAAGGCGTGAACGATAACGCGATCGAGTTTTAGATTCCATTCTCCCAACAGGTTCACCAGGAGATCGTGCGTCATGGGACGGGGCGGAGTATGGTTCTCCATGGCACTGATAATCGACCTAGCCTGATCTTGGGAGATATAGATCGGGATGGCGCGGCGCTCGTCGGCGTCTCGCAACAACACGATCGGGCTTCGCGTTGCTGCATCTAAGGCTATTCCAGCAACATTCATCTCAATCATCGATTCAGCCTCTCGTTCGATACGGTTGGGGGGGAACAGGGAGAGCGCGAATGCCATCCCTGAGATTTAGTATGCCTCGATCTTCGATGGGATTCACCTCGATCGCTGGCTCTTTCGGGTTAAGAAAGTTGACGAGTCCCGCCATTGCGTTCGGACGCTAAAATTGCTTCGGAGGCGGGCATTAACTCCATCTCGTCTTCGGGTTTCGTTCACTTTTTGATTTAGGAAGTCGCCGTGTTTACCGGACTCGTCCAAGCTCTCGGAACGCTCGAATCTCTCTCTGACGGTTACGCACGCATTCGCTATCGCTGCGCTAATTACGAGGCGATCGCGCGGGATTTGGCCGTGGGGGATAGCGTTGCCGTCGATGGCATTTGTTTGACGGTCGAGACGATCTTAGTGCAGGGGTTCGTGGCGTCGGTGTCGCCGGAAACCCTGACCCGCAGTACTCTCGGACGCCCGAGTCCCACTCCCGCCTCGGTCAACCTCGAAGGCTCGTTACGCGTCGGCAGCAAACTCGGCGGACATTTCGTGACCGGCCACGTGGACGGGATCGGGTGTTTGCAGTCGTCGGTGCTGATGGATAATTCTTGGGAGATGACGTTTACAGCTCCACCGTCGTTAGAACGCCAGTGGCGCGATCGCATCGCTCGCTACATCGTCCCCAAGGGTAGCATCGCCGTGAACGGCATCAGTTTGACGGTGGCTGATTGTGACGACGACAGCAATTGGTTTACTGTCGCCGTGATTCCCCACACCTACGCCGAAACCAACTTACGGGAATTACAACCGGGCAGTTGGGTCAACCTCGAAGGCGACGTTCTCGGCAAGTACGTCGAGAAGTTTCTGCACCACGGGAAACCTACACCGAACGGACGAGATCGCCAGTTGGAGGCAATTTCCCCCGAATTTTTATCCGAACACGGCTATCTGTAATCGAGTGTTAGAATCGCAGGCAGCGAATTGGCTATCGATACTACTATTATCACCGCAATTATGAGGTTGAGTCTCCGCTTAGGCGTTCTCGCCCTCGTCTTCGCCTCGGGTGCGTTGACGGGATGTCAGACATCTGGAAACTCGAATTCTGAGAACCGCTCTGATTCGGCCACGATAACGTCGCAGTCGATGGAGAACGCAACCTCCGCAGAAGACGGCAACGAGCGATCGCAAGCTACGGATAACGCGACTCCAGACCAGCTGTACGGTCGCTGGGAAGTCCACAGGTTCGTGACGCCGGATGGAGAAGAAATTGATTTGACCGATCTGCCTCCCGAACAGCGTGCGGATTTGTCCTGGGAACTGACAGAAGACGGAGAAATTCGCATCGGCAATCTCGAAGGAACCTATCGGGTTGAAGGCAATACGATTTACGCGACGAACCCGGAATCGGGAAACGTCACGGAATTCGAGTTTACAGTGTCGGAGACGGAGCTGTCCGTCGTCAAGAAAGATGAAGGAGGCGGCACGTTGCAGCTCGTCCGTGCGGACTCCTAACTTCGGTTAAGCTTTTGGGAAGCGCTTTTGAGAAGTGCTGTGGAATAGTCTTGTGTTTCGTTCGGCTGCATCAGTCGGGTTTCTGTCTTCGGTTCTAGGACAAGTTCTATGAAACGGTTGATTTCAATAATCGTTAGTTTGGGAATTCTGGCGATTATCTATTCTAAAATCGATTTTCAAGGTTTGATCGGTGTTTTTAAAAACTGCGATCGCGTTTGGATGGTAATTAGTTTGGGTATGGTCGTCCCGCTAACAGCGATTACCAGTTGGCGACTTCAACAGTTAATGCCGCGATCGGGATTATTGAGTTTTTGGGAAGCCAACAAACTTACCCTTGCCGCGAGTGTTTTAAATATGGTCTTGCCTTCTAAGATGGGAGATATTGCTAAGGCGTATTTTATTCGCGATCGTGGCTATTTGAGCGGATCGCTTTCTCTATCTTTGGTGGTCTTTGAAAAGTCCTGTGATATGCTATCACTCTTACTTTGGTGCGTCTTTGGATTGGCGATTTATTCCAAGCAAGATATTTTATTTTGGGTCATGGCAGTTGGCGTTTTTATTGGGTTGATTTTGGGCTTGTTATTGCTCGGTTCTAAAAAATTCGCCGATTTCTTTTTTAAGACTGGCAAAAAAATAGCTCCCAAAAATATCAAAAAGAAACTCGAAAAACTCCATATTTCTTGGAGCGAAATGCACGATTACTTTTGGCGCGATAAAAAACAACTGACAAAAATCGCCCTGACCTCTATTTTTATTTGGTTTCTCCACCTGCTCCAAATCTGGTTTTTTATCTTCGCCCTCAACGCCAACGTTCCCTTTGTGGCCAACCTAGCTTTATCCCCACTGGCGATCCTCGCGGGATTGTTGCCCTTAACCTTTGCGGGAGTCGGAACTCGCGACGCCGCCTTGATTTTGTTCTATCAACCCTTCTTCGACGCCCAAACGGGAGCCGCTCTCGGCTTACTTTGTACCTCGCGGTATTTTCTCCCCGCCGTCGGCGGACTTCCCTTTTTCGGTCAGTATCTTGCCAACGTTCGTGGCGTTGTAAAGCAGTGAAACAGTTCGATCGCCATGTGGAAACGATTTTGGCAATGGCTTAAAAACTTCCTGCATCGTCTGTTCTCAACGCCGACGACGCCAAAACCGACACCGGAACCGGAAGTCTCGCCGATGAGCGATGCGGGATACGAACAGCTTTTAATGCAGGTTCTCGAGGGGGTAGCCTCGGGATGGACGCGCGATCGCCTGTTAGCGGAAATCGACGATCGCACTGGCGATCGCTTTTTTCACTCGTGGCTGCATCGCTTCGGAAAACGGTTACTGGCGTCTCCAGTTCCCAATCGCGAGTTAGGACGGCGTCTCGTCTGTTTGTCAGAACTCCCTGAGAGGGTGACAACATAGCTAGACCCCCTGCCTCACAAGGGATAGAGCCTCTAGCCCTCGTTGAAAATGGAGAGATTTGTGAGGCTTCAACGCCATGAGCGCCAACATCCAATCTCTCCAGAGCAGCAGGGATTGA
>NZ_JAQNCQ010000249.1:0-30310 GCF_028368005.1 Geitlerinema sp. CS-897
ATTATATTTGATTGCTCGTTTCGGCGCTATCCCCTTCTCTCGCTATCGCATTGTTCAGGGGACGCACCTCAACTCACCGCCGCTTCACCACCCCCTAACCGCTTCGCGGTATAGGCGGAGTACTGCGACGGATCTTGATAGGGAACTCACCATGTTGAAATCAATCCGACTCACTTCGACAGACTTTCGCGGCTTACTCAACCCTCGTTTTTTTAAAAACTTCCTCCCCTTTCCCGCCACCAACCAGTCTTACTACGAAGTCGCGACTCCAGATTTCGAGTTACCGGACATCACCAACCAACGTCGCGTTCGCCTGCGGGACTATCGAGGAAAACAGCCGGTCGTTCTGGCATTTACACGGATTTTCACCGAAAAACAATACTGTCCCCTGTGTTTTCCCCACCTCGTCCAACTGAACGAGCAGTACGAAACGTTCCAAGCACTCGGCGTAGAAGTCTTCACGATCGCCAGCATCGACGAGCGCCAAAGTCAGATCGTCGTGCGGGATTTAGGCTTGAAACTCCCTTTGTTGAGCGATTCTGACTGTAACGTCTTTCGGGCGTACCGGGTCGGACAAGCCCTCGGCGCACCGTTACCCGCCCAGTTCGTCTTAGATCGTCAGGGTAAGTTGCGTTACAAACACCTGTTTTCCTTCCTCGAACCGAACGCTCCCACCGAGATGTTGTTAGAAAAAGCCGAGAGCGTGGCAGATTCCCAGGACACGACAAACACCGTAGAAGCCGAGAGAGAACATCCGTCCGAAAATTCCCAGTCCTAGGTTCGATCGCGAAACGGTTGCAGGAGATCGAGAACGACATCGAGGCGAAAATCGTCTACGAGCTCGGTCATCTCGCGAACCAAATCCTCTCGCAGCGCGGCCGTTTCTTCGTCGAGACCGTCTCGGGACACGGCGGCGAGTAACTGACGAACTTGCCCCTCGTCTGCGATCGCCGCTGCGCGATCGAGCTGTTGCACCCAGGAGTGCGGCATCGTGGCGATCGCTTCGAGCGAGCGTTCGGGATCTGAGAGGCTCGATTCGACGGACTCTCCCATCTGTTCGGACTCCTCATAAAGATAGTCTACGTTCAGGTAACGGGCGATCGTGGCAAACAAGACCGTCGCAGTAATCGGTTTGCGAATATATTCGTCACAATCGACGGCGAGGCTGTCGCGGCGTTCCGACTCGAACGCATGGGCTGACGTAGCCAGGATGGGGGTTCGCCGCCGCCGAGGAGAACAGCGTTCGAGGGCGCGAATACGTTTCGTAGCTTCGTATCCATCGATTCGAGGCATTTGTAAATCCATTAAAATCAAATCGGGGGCGTCCTGTTGCCACCGACGAACCGCGACTTCCCCGTCGCAGGCTTCGAGGGTCTCGAATCCCACAGCGGCAAGCCATTGCAACAACAAGAGTCGGTTGTCTGAGGTGTCTTCAGCCACCAAAATTCGATATTTCCGGCAGTGGGGCGCTAAAGCAGAAACGGAACAGCGCGATCGCGAGGCCACCGGAAGTTTTCCGTCGAGGCGGTTTGGCGATCGCCCGTTCTGAGGGTCGCTCGCGCGATCGAAGGCGATCTCGAAGCGAACTCGGGTTCCGCGGCCCAGCTCGCTCGTCAGGGTCATATCTCCCCCCATCAATCGAACGAAACGGCGACTGATGGGCAATCCCAACCCCGTCCCCTGCGGCGATCGCCGTCCGCTTTCGGACTGGACGAACGGCTCGAACACGGCGGCGAGTTCCTCTCGGGCAATACCGCATCCCGTATCGGCCACCTCGAACCCGAGCCGTTCGGACTGTGAGTCGGACGTTTCGCACCACAGGCGCAAGGCGACACCTCCAGTTTCAGTAAACTTAAAAGCGTTTCCGAGGAGGTTCGTGAGAACTTGCTCGAGTTTGCGGCGATCGGTGCGGAGCGAAGACGGTACGTCGGCGGTGCGTTCGATCTCGAAGGCGAGATGTTTCGATCGCGCTTGGAGCGAGAACGTGTCTCGGAGGCGATCGAGAACGACATCGAGATCGAAGGTTTCTAAATCGAGGGTGAGGCGATTGGCTTCGATTTTCGAGATCGAGAGAACGTCGTTAATCAACTCCAGCAGATGCTCGCCGTTGCGATTGATAATATCGAGCCGTTCCCGTTGGCTCGGCGTCGTATCGCCGTCGAGTCGCAGGAGCTGCACGAAGCCGAGAATGGCATTGAGAGGCGTTCGCAGCTCGTGGCTCATATTCGCCAGAAAGGTACTCTTGGCGTGATTGGCAGCCTCGGCCGTGTCCTTGGCCTGTTGCAGAGCCACTTCGACGTGTTTGCGATCGGTAATATCGGTGAGGGTTCCCACAAAGCCCGCCAGTCGGCCGTGGGTGTCGAAGTCCGGCGCCGCCTGACCCCATACCCACACCGTTTGTCCGTCTGGACGCAAAAATCGGTATTCGAGTTGAAAAACGCCGTGAGTGGTCGTCGCGCGCTGCCACGCCTCGAGAACGGCCTCGCGATCGTCGGGATGCAACGCCTCAGACCAGTTCTGACCGAACAGCTCGCTGGTAGAGCGACCTAACATCCTACAGCAGTGTTGGTTGACGTAGCGACAAACACCACGAGGGTCTGCCCTGAAAATACCGACTGGAGAAATTTCAGTGAGGGTCGCGTAGCGGCGTTCGCTTTCGAGTAAGGCGAGATCGGCTAATTTGCGATCGGTGATGTCTTGAACTTGGGCAATGACGTAACGCGGTTGGTTTTGACTGTCTCGAACCAAGGAGACGCTCAGCAGACCCCAGACTAAGCCACCGTCTTTGCGAACGTAGCGTTTTTCGAGATGGTAATAGGCAATTTCGCCGTTGAGGAGTTTTCGGGCATATTGAAGATCGGTGTCGAGATCTGCGGGGGCGCTGACATCCTTCACCGTCAGGGCTTGTAATTCCGTCTCGCTGTAGCCGAGCATTTGGCACAAGGCAGCATTGACTTTGAGGATTTTGTTCTCGGGGGAGACGAGTGCCATGCCCACCGCAGCCGTATCGAAGGCGCTGCGAAACTGTCGTTCGCTCTGACGGAGGGCTGCTTCAGCGCGTTTGCGATCGGTAATATCCCGCGAGATACTGACGAGACAAGACTGTCCGTTGATGTCGCAGCGTTCGGCCGACACTTGAAAGGTTCGGATCTCGCCCGATTTAATCCGCGCGTCGACTTCGAGGAGTTGCAGCGATCCGTCGTTTTCTAATGCTTGCTGTGCTTCGTCGATCCGATCGCACCGCACCACCCATCCTAATTCCGACGTGGTTTTCCCGAGAACTTCTTCTCGACGGTAGCCGTTCGCTCGTAAAAACGCTTCGTTCGCCTCGAGATACCGTCCCTCGGGCCAGGACAAAATGGCAATGCTATCGGGGCTGCTATGAAAAATCTTGGTAAATTTGGCCTCCGACTCTTGAAGTGCCGTTTGCGTCGATTTTAGCGACCGTTGCAGTTGTAAGGCGGTGCGATCGAACGAGGTGGCGAGGTCTCGCAGTTCGGCGATGGGCGTTGCGATCTCGAAGGACTGTTTCCAGTGTCCTTCGGCTAAGGTATGACTGGCTTGTTGGAGTCGTCGCACCGGCCGGGCAATCCAGGTAGCAGTTTGCAGGCCGAGAACGGTGGCGATCGCCCCAGCTAAGACGCACAACGCCACGGTGGTACGGGTGTTTTGTTGGATTTGCGCGATAAAATCCGACTCGGGAACGACGACGACGATCGCCCAATTCAGACCGTATTCGTCGCGGTAGGGCGTAACTCGCACGAAATGGCGTCGGTCGTTCCAAGTCAGTCGGAAGGATTGTTGGGTCGAGATTTCGTCGAAACGGCCGAACTGCCGCACGAGATACCGCGCGGTCGAGCGGGTCAGGGAATCGCGGCTTTGGATGGCTGGAAGTCGCATTAAGTATCCCCTGTCGGTCACGTCGAGATAGGGACGTTCGAGGGTGGAACTCGCGACGAGATTGCCCGAGGATTCGACGACAAACGCTTCTCCCGACGGGGAAAAGTCCAGTTGTTCGAGGAAGTGACTGATTTCTGAGAGGGTTACGTCGGCGGCGAACGTGCCGACGAAGTCGCCCGTTTCGTTGTAGGCTGGGGCGGTTGCGGTGAGTCCGGCCAGGGGAAACGCTTGCCAAGCGAAGATCTCAGTCCATACCTGCTTGTCCAAGGCGATCGCGCTGCGATACCAAGGACGAGAGCGGGGATCGGAACTCGCGATCGAGCGCAGGGGGATAACGCGCTGGCCTCGACTGTCGAGGAGATGTTCGGTACGGGTGTTGAGGTCGGACGAGCGAATTTCGGCCAGACCGATGGTGTTCGGCGGTAAGATCGTGCCGGTCAGGTCGCGGCCGACTCCCAACCATTGCCCGTTCGAGCGGGTGAAGTGAACGCTGGTCACGCGATCGAAGGTCGTGAGTTCGTGCCACAGGTGACGTTCGAGGTCGTCGAGGTCGTCGGGATCGAGATGGCCGTGGCGAATTTGGCGAACGCTGTTGGCGACGATGCGATGGGGATTGTGAAGGTAGGTCTCGAGGCGATCGCGCACTTGCACGGCCACGCGATCGAGCAGTTGTCCGGCTAAGTCTTCGACGGCTCGCCGTCCGTTGCGAAAGGACAAGTACCCCGTCAGACCGACTGTCAGCAGAATTTGGGTGAGAAACGGAACGACGAGAACTGCTCGCAGAGAAACTGAGATCGGTCGTTTCGAGCCGGGGAAAGAGAAGAACGTCAACTTCACGAGTTTAGAACTATGTCGAACGGCTCTCTAAGTTGGGCGATCGTGCTGCGACAAGGCTTGAACGGAACTCCTTAATATAATAACGAGCCGACTGTCAAGAAATCATGTTGTGTCCTCGCCAAACGAGCGGCAGAGAATTGCACCGCTCGAGACAAGCCAGGATAATAGGACAGATCGGGACGTTTCGCGACAACTATCGTGCAGCTCAAACAAGTTATCATCGCCCACAAAGCAGGCGACGCCACGAGCAAACGCTGGGCTGAAGATTGTGCCAAGCAGCTCGAGCGTCGCGGCTGTCATGTTTTACTGGGGCCTAGCGGTCCCAAGGATAACCCCTATCCGGTATTTTTAGCCTCTTCGACGCAAAAAATCGATCTGGGCATCGTACTGGGGGGAGACGGTACGGCGTTGACGGCCGCCCGCCATTTATCGCCGGAAGGAATTCCCGTTTTGGCGGTGAACGTCGGCGGACATTTAGGGTTTTTGACCGAACCCCTCGAGATTTTTCAAGATACGGAGGGGGTTTGGGATCGTCTCAGCGAAGATCGATTCGCCTTACAACGTCGCATGATGTTGCAGGCGGCGATTTACGAGGGCGATCGCTCCAATCAAGACCCCGTCAGCGATCGCTATTTGGCACTCAACGAAATGTGTATCAAACCCGCTGCGATCGATCGAATGCTCACGTCGATCTTAGAAATGGAAATCGACGGCGAAATCGTCGATCAATATCAGGGGGACGGTCTGCTCGTGGCGACGCCCACGGGTTCGACTTGTTATACGCTGTCTGCTAACGGTCCGATCGTCCATCCCGGTATGAACGCGATCGCCGTCACCCCGATTTGTCCTTTGAGTTTGTCGAGTCGTCCCCTCGTCCTTCCTCCGGGTTCGGTCGTCAGTATCTGGCCGCTAGAAGACCGGGATTTGAACACGAAACTCTGGATGGACGGCGCTCTCGCGACGGCGATCTGGCCCGGACAGCGCGTTGACGTGCGTATGGCCGACTGTATGGCACAGTTCGTCATTCTACGAGAAGACTATTCTTACTTCGGGACGTTACGAGACAAACTGCTTTGGGCTGGCGCTCGCATTCACTACAACAACAACCACCGCAACTGAACGATGCGCGATCGCCCCGAATGGCTACACCGCAGAGGTTAGCTACGCGAGGGTTCGGTCGATGCCGTTTCTTCCTCTTCCGTGTACTGGTTTCCCGGTAACTCCAAGCAATACCCCGCTCCGTACACCGTTTTGATGTACTTGGGATGGCGGGGATCGGGTTCCATTTTCGTCCTCAGATGTCGGATGTGAACGCGAATGGTTTCGATGTCGTCGTCGGGATCGTAGCCCCAGACTTCTTTGAGGATGGCACTTGGAGAGACCGTTTGACCGTGACGCTGTAGCAAACAGTGCAGTAACTCGAACTCTAAATGAGTCAGTTTGACGGTTTTATCGAACCAGATGGCCTCGAACCGTTCTGGAACTAGCGTCAGCGGTCCGTAGTTGAGGATTTCCGTGTGTTTGGCGGCCTGGGGAATGCGATCGGTTCGTCGCAACAGCGCCCGCACCCTCGCCAACATCTCCTCGATTTCAAAGGGTTTGGTCATGTAGTCGTCAGCACCAGCGTTAAAACCTTCGACTTTTTCCTGGGTTTGTCCGAGAGCCGTCAACATCAAAATGGGAATGTCAGCCGTGCGCTCGTCTCGGCGAAGCCGTTGACAAACCGTGAATCCATCGACTTTAGGGAGCATCAAGTCCAACACGATGAGATCGGGGACGAGCTGCATGGCTAGCGCTTGTGCTTTCACACCGTCCTTAGCTTGGCTGACTTCGTAGCCCGCCATTTCCAGGTTAATGGCGACGAGTTCCGAAATTGAAGGGTCATCGTCGATAACGAGTATCCGAGGCATCATTAATCAATGTTTACGAGCGGGTGTGTGAAAGATTCGCAGGTGCGATCGCGTCGTCGTCTGACTGTCGGTTCGGCCGACTGTACTACGAACTCGCTTTTGTAAAGGTTCTTCGCGAACTGTTACGCCAACTGTTACTGAATGCGAAGAATCCTGTACTGATTATAGGCAACCATTCTCACTTCGTAACGAGACTCGTGAGAATTTTAAATTTTTCCAAACTTTTTTAACTCAGCTTCACCATTGCCTCGAAACTAAGTCACGGGTTCGGGGGTCGGACTCAGCCGTCCTCCAGATACCGAGAGAATCTGCGAGGCGTGCAGCCACTGAGCGTCGAACGCGCCGAGGTGCGTGGTGGAAATCAGGGTTTGGAAACGATCTTCGATGGTTTCGAGCAGTTGGTTCTGTCGGTTGAGGTCGAGTTCGGCGAGTACGTCGTCGAGAAGCAGTACGGGGGGTTCTCCCACAACGTCCTCGATCAGTTGCAATTCGGCCAGTTTCAAGGCTAGGACGAGGGTTCGTTGCTGTCCTTGGGAGCCGTACTGTCGTGCGGGGGTGCGATCGATCGCTAAATATACTTCGTCTCGATGCGGTCCGACGAGGGTACTCCCTTGATGGAGTTCGGGAACGGCGCGATCGCGCAGCTGGGTTAGAAAATCCCGACGAACGGCTTCTGCATCGTTAAAATTGGCAATATCGCGAACGTGAGGTGCGTATTCAACGGATAATACTTCGGTTTGTCCGCTAATGTTGCGATGCCACTCTTGCGCGAGGGGAGCCAACCGTCGCACGGCTCGCCAGCGCCGCCGCATCACTTTCGCCCCCGCCGTCGCCAGTTGCAAGTCGAACACCGATCGCATGGCCTCGAATTCCGCGCCTCCTTTTCCTTTCATCTGTTTGAGAAAGGCGTTACGCTGGCGCAAAATTTGTCCGTATTCCCGCAACAAATGGGCGTAAACTGGTTCGAGCTGAATCACCAATCCATCGAGCCAGCGGCGGCGATCGTCCGGGGAACCGCGTACTAAATCTAAGTCGAGACTAGAAAATTCTACGACGTTGAGCAGTCCGAGAAAATCCACTTGTCGCCGACAGGTTTCGCTGTTGACAGACACCGTTCGCCGTCCCGATCGCCGTAAAATGACATCTAATTCAACTTCCCCCGTGATACGTTCTAACGTTCCACTGACTCGTCCGATCGGTTCTTCGTCTCGGACTAATTCGCGATCGCTGTTGGCTCGCTGACTTTTTAATGTCGATAATAACGCCACACTTTCTAATAGGTTCGATTTTCCTTGGGCGTTATTTCCGACTAAAATCGTCTTCGGCGCACCAAAGGTAACGCAGGTTTCTTGGTAGTTGCGAAACTGTTGTAAATGTAGCGTTTTTAAATACATCGAAGCAATTGATAGTTAATAATTGATAATTGATAACGTTCGATCGTAATGAGGGACTTTATTGTTCGGTGGAGGGCGGTGGGTGACGTGGGAGTTATCTCGACCGGATTTCGGCGCGATGTTTTTGTCCGCCCTGTTTCGGTGGGCGCGGTGCGTGACGCGGTAATCACATTTACCGGATTTCGGCGCGATGTTTTTGTCCGCGTCACGGCACCCTACGATTGTCTTCTCCATTTTTCGGTGGGCGCGGTGCGTGACGCGGTAATCACATTTACCGGATTTCGGCGCGATGTTTTTGTCCGCGTCACGGCACCCTACGATTGTCTTCTCCATTTTTCGGTGGGGCGCGGTGCGTGACGCGGTAATTACATTTACCGGATTTCGGCGCGATGTTTTTGTCCGCGTCTCGGCACCCTACGATTGTCTCCTTCACCTCATTCCATCATCCCATCATCACCCCATCACCTCGTCACCGAAATATCTCGGGAACCCGCTGGCGTAGAGCTTCATTTAACTCGGGAAGACGGGAACGCATTTCGAGATACCAATCGTACCGTTCTCGGTAGTGTTGGGAGAGTAGGCGGTTGTCGCGAACCCAGCGATAGGCGTTGTTCGCCATTTGACGACGCCACGGGGTATCTTGCAGTAAGCGGCGGAGTTTCGTCTCGAACTCGGGTAGAGAATTGTACAACAATCCGGTTTCGCCATCGACGATCGATCGCGCGTACACCGTCGGACTGGCTAAGACGGTGACGCCGTGGCTGGCGCATTCGATGAACTTCAAATCCGATTTCATGCTGTTGAATTCGGTGGGGTTGAGGGGAAGCAACGCCACGTCACAGGCTCTGAGCAATTCGTGGTAGCGATCGTAAGCGCAAGTCGGCTCGAAGTCTTTATGGGACGTTTGTAAGGCGTTAAAAAACCATTTGTCGTGAATCACCTGCACCCGCACGCGATCGCCGAATTCGGTTAAGACGCGATTGACGACATCGATGAGGGGTTGCCAGTCGGCTTCACGGTTCAACGCTCCGAAAAAGAGCCTGACGGTTCCGTCGTCGGCATACTGGCGAGGCGGTGGAATTTCGGGAAGTTGGTTCCGAAAGATTTTGACGTAGGGGTTGAACTGACGCAGAAATTCGGCGAGGGGTTCGGTGGAGGTTTGGATGCAGTGACAGCTACGGTAGGTGATGAAATCCTGTTCGATATGTTCGGGCCAAAATCGCGGATCGTCGTCGATTTCTACGACGATGAGATAGCCGTGGTCGATGAGACGCTTTTGTTTGGGGGGGGCTTCGTCTTTGTGCAATCGCGTCCGCTGCCAGATAAAGACTTTTTCTTCTTCGGGCAAGGCGATGTTTAAGCTGGCGTTGTACATTTTGGAGACGGGGCGCACGCCGGGAACGGTTCGCAGCAAGCGATCGGGTTGGTACACGCGCACGCGATCGCTCGCCATGGTCGAAATCATCAGGGTTTGGACGAGTAGCCGTTTGAGGGGTTGGGTGAGTTTGAGGCTGCGGACGATGTAGGCGGCGGTTTCGCTGCGTTTGGCAAATTGGGCGCGATCGATCTGGTAAACGTCTAAAATCGAGGCGAGTTGGGTTTGGAGCTGTTGCGCCTCTTTGCTGCTGTCGCGACAGCGTTCCATCTCGAAAATATGCAGGTGGGCGGCGGCGAAGACTTTTTTTATCGTCGCTACGTCGAAGGCGTTGATGCTGTTTCCGGCGAAACGATCGAGAATTTGTTGCCAGTGGTTGGGGTTGGGAATGCTGGCGAGGAGTTGTCCGTTGTCTTTGAGCCACGATCGCGCGAGTTTGAGGAGTCTCACGGCATCGACGACATTGGCGAGGTTGGCGGAGAACACGACGCAATCGACGGAGTTGGGGGGAATTTCCAGGCGATCGAGTTGGGAATACGGCACTAACACGGCGCGATCGAGCCGCGATTTTGCCGCTTCGACCGCTTCGGCGTTTTCGTCGATGCCAATATAGGTACAGTGAGGGTTGATGCGCTTGTAGCGCACGCCGAACGCCCCGCGATCGCATCCCAGTTCGACGATGGTTTTCGCGTCGCCGGGAACCAAATACAGCAGTTGTTCGTTGACGTTCCCTTCTGCTTCAGAGAGCGGTGTCGGTTGGGGCGTTGAGGGATCGCTCGGAGCGGACGGGAGACCTGAAGAGTTGTCGAGGGTTTCCACGACGGCGGGATGTTGCCGCAGGCCGAGGCGATCGAACTCCGCTTGATGTTTTTGAAAGATAAGTTGACGAATTTTCTTCTTTTTTAAATCTCCGCCTCGCTGATTAAAGTGGTCGGAAACACTGTCTTTTCTTATATTATAATAAAGTCGAGTGCTTGCTACTCGTTTTCCTATAAAACCGTTCAGTGCCATCGACATAAATAGATCGTAATCTTCTAACAGTGGAAATCGAGGATCGAAGCCCCCTACAGCATCGAAAGATCGACGAGAAATTAAAGAACAAATATTAATAAACGGTGCCTGTAGAAGTAAGTCTAGCGACCACTCCTTACCCTCGATCGTCCGTTGAGCATCTCCAAACAAAACCATCGGTGTATAAATCGGAGAAGTGGTTTCAGAGAGTGATTCCGCCGTATCGACTAATTTTTCAATAAAATCGCGATCGAAATAATTGTCACAATCGAGCGGTAAAATATATTTTCCTTTAGAGATAGAAATGGCGACGTTCCTCGCCGCTGCTGCACCGATATGTTTGGGAGATTTGACGAAGGTGAATTTAAACTCTGCTTGTAGCTGTTGTAAATACGCCGAACTTCCGTCCGTGGAGGCATCGTCGATGACGATATGTTCGATATTGGGATACGTCGAAGTTTTGACGCAGACTAAAGCACGTCGAATAAAGGATTTGCCGTTATAGCACGGCGTAATAACACTCACCAACGGATAAGACATCGTTTTGCGATCGCTCGTCATGATTTACTTTAGGATACGACGAGCGAATCGGGAGCAGGGGGACATCTCACTTTTGTAAAAATATGAGTCTGGGGTAGTCTGGGGTAGGTTGCCGCAGCTCGATCGGGGACTCAAGCTTGCCTCCGATCGATTTAGATTTTTGAGATGCACCCAGCAGGGGGGCTTTTTCGGCGAAGAAGCCCCCTGCTCTCTTTAAATACTCAATCATCGTCGAGAGGAATTCCAAAACGGACTTTGCCTTTTCCAAAGTAGCGGCCGAATTGGAGTTCGTACACCTCGTCTTCGTCTTGGGTTTCGACTTCGAGATCCGATCGCGGATAGCTCACGCATAACAGCGCGTATCCCTTATCTCGCAGCTCGGGGGATAGTCCGATCGCTTCGGGTTGGTAGACTTCTCCAGATACGATCCGCACGGCACAGCTCGTACAAGCACCGTTGCGACAGGAAAACGGCAACTCCGCTCCTTGATTTTCGGCGGACTGGAGAATGTAGCGGTTTTCGGGAACGCGAACGCAATAGTGTTTTCCGGTCTGGCGGTGGTGAATGCGAACTTCGTAAGTGCGAGTCATAGTTTAAAAAACGCTCGAGGCAAAATGCGATCGCAACTGGGGGCGATCGAAGTGTCCTTTATTGAGAGTACGACAAATCTGAGGCTCGGGACAACTCGTCCCCTTCGAGACATTTTAGAAAAATTTTGGAAAAAATCGCGCGATCGCTTCCCACTCGCCGAAAATTTTGTTATGATGGTAAAGCTGCAAAACTAAATAATCCCATCTTGGAGAGGTGGCCGAGCGGTTTAAGGCGCAGCACTGGAAATGCTGTTTAGGGGCAACTCTAACGAGGGTTCGAATCCCTCCCTCTCCGCTTTGTAGGGTGTGTGACGCAGAGCAAACAATTTTGCCGAAGTCAGGTCAACGCTGTTGCCGCGTCACGCACCTTTTACAGTGAACAGTGAACAGTGGGTTAGTTCACTGTTTGTTAGTTGACAGTTAAGGCGCACTCTAGGGTGCGCCTTTTGTCATTTCGTTGGGGAATCGTGGGGAGGTTGCAGGTCACGGCTCTACAGCTTCTCACCATCCCCTCATTTCATCACTGGTGACTGGCGACTGGCGACTGGCGACTGTCTTCATCCCCTCATCTCATCATCTCTTGTTTTCGGAGGGCGAGGGCATCTCGGGCTTGTTCGCGATCGTCGAAATGGACTTTTTCCGTGCCGAGAATTTGATAGTCTTCGTGTCCTTTGCCCGCAATTACGACGCCGTCGCCGGGTTGGGCTTGTAAAATAGCATGGCGGATGGCTTCGGCGCGATCGGGAAGGACTAAGGGATCGATCGCCTCGGGAATGCCTTCGAGAACGTCCGAGATAATGCGATCGGGGTCTTCTGTGCGCGGGTTGTCCGAAGTGACGACGGCCACATCCGAGAGTCGCGCGGCAATTTCTCCCATAATCGGACGTTTCGTGCGATCGCGATCGCCCCCGCAACCGAACACGCAAATCAATCGCCCCGGAACGAACGGTCGCACTGCGTGAAGCAAGTTTTCTAAACTGTCCGGCGTGTGGGCGTAGTCCACAATGACGCTGATATCCTGATTTAACCCGGTTTGAACTCGCTCCATCCGCCCCGGAACGCCGATAAATTTCGGGAGTGCTGCCGCAATTTGCGATAAATCCAAGCCTAAATGTAACGCAGCCCCCACCGCTGCCATCATATTTTCGATATTGTACTGACCCACCAACGGCAACTCGAACGCCGTCTCGCCAACTGGGGTGTGCAGCGTTCCCGCCACGCCATCGGGATTGTAACTGAGGTTATCGACGTAAAAATCGGCAGAATCGTCCTCGCTGCTGTACGTCCAAAGCCGTTCTGCGGGAATTTGCTGCGACAGCAGTTCTCCATAAGGATCGCCGATATTGACGATGGCGCGACCTTTAAGATACTGCGGCGAGAACAGCAACGCCTTCGCCGCGAAATAGTCGTCCATGTCCTTGTGATAGTCCAGGTGATCCTGAGTCAAATTCGTAAACACCGCCACCTGAAACTCGCACTCGAGAACCCGTGACTGGGCTAAAGCGTGGGAACTCACCTCCATAACTGCATATTCGGCTTCGGCATCTCGCGCCTGCGCCAGTTGTCCCTGTAAATCGATCGGAAACGGCGTCGTATGAACGGCAACTTTCTCGAAACCCGGCCAGCGTGCGTAAAGGGTTCCCAGCAGTGCGGTCGGTTTATGCGCCTCTCGCAGTAAAAACTCGATAAGGTGGGTGGTGGTGGTTTTGCCGTTGGTTCCCGTAACGCCCACTAAGTCGAGAGTTTTGCCAGGGTGGTTGTAGAAGCAACTGGCGAGGTTGGCACAGGCGACAGTGACGTCGGGAACGGCGACGACACATTCGTTGTTTTGGGGGGGATATTTTTTCGCCGCCTCCTCCGAGACGATCGCGGCGACTGCACCGCCGTCGAGTGCGCCTTGCCAGAACTCACCGCCATCGACGCGGGTTCCCGGCATTCCAATAAATAAATCTCCCGACTGGCAAGCGTGGGAGTTGGTCGAAAGTCCTTTAATTTCGCTGTCTAAGGCAGGATGTTCGGGAATTGCAGGTTGCGGGGAAATCGCCCCGAGGAGTTCTCGCAGTTTCATAAAGCTGTCCTCGCACCGGAGGGGTTTCGTTCGGTTTTAACCAGAGATCTGAGTATATTTCTGTAGCATTTGCTCCAATTGTGCGACGTTCGATCGCGGGGAGGGACGAGGAAGTTGACGTTCGACGCCGGACTCGTCCACCCAAAATAACACGGGAATTTCGTATTGATAGGCGTGAAACCAGTCGTCGCGGGTGGTAATGTCGCGAGGTTCGACGGTGAGGTTATCGATTTGAACGAGTTTTTCGTGAAGTCCTTCGCACAGGTGACAGCCCGGTTTGCTGTAGAGAATGAGATTCATGGATAATGTGGAATGGCGATCGATCCGTTTGCAGATCTGTGTTATTGTGCCACAGACTGTTCGGCGATCGACAAACGATACGGAATCCGAATCTCAACGCTTCGACTCCGCTCGGACTCAAATACTGGTTTGGCTCGGGTGCATCTCAGTTTTGCAAAAACATGAGAATTGGAGGCTGAAATCCTTATTCTCTCGTATAGATTTACATTTTTGAGATGTACCCTTTGGCTCGACCCGCCAAGCCCCTCTCTGTGTCTGGTGTGGTGAAGACTTCTTGAAACCCAGCTTATCAGAAAATAATGGAGTATGAGATCCGAGCAGCAAGGTTTTATCGAGCTACGATCGCGAAGTCATCAAAGCTAAAATAGAGTTTGAAAAATAGCGAATTTTCGATCGCATAAAATGCTAATCGATTCACTCATTTTAGATTTTCAAACAAACGCGATCGCCGCGTTCGATTCGATCGCTTTACAGAGAACGAACCGATGGCGATCGCTGTGGTTTGCGCGATCGCCGCACACCGATTCCGATCGCACCGACAGCCAACAAACCCAACACAGAACCGGGTTCGGGGACGGACTCAGGAAGGAAAACTAAACCCGCCGGAACCGACAACTGGCCGTTCGTATTGCTCGCATCGAGAACAATTCCAGCAAACGCTCCCGTCGTACTGTCGTACTTCAAAACGCGATCGACCGGATCTTCATCCACACTCAAAAAATTAGAGCTGCTGACATAGAGAAAACCGTCCGTTCCAAACGTCAAATTAAACGGACCGTTCAGGGGACTGTTAGAACTCGACGCATCGCCAAAAATGCCTAAAAATTCACCGCTGACGCCGTCGTACTTCAAAATTTCGTCGCTCAGATAACTCGTGACGTAAAGATTGCCATCAGGGCCGAAAGTCAAACCGGTCGGATTGTCGAGTCCGCTGGCGATATTGGACGCCTCGCCAAAGGTTCCTAAAAAAGCTCCCGTCACGCCGTCGTATCTTAAAATCTCGTCCGTGGCAAAACTGCTCACGTAAAGATTTCCGTCCAGACCGAAGGTTAAGTTATCGGGATTTCCCAATCCGCTTCCGAGGGTGGACGCCTCCCCAAAAATGCCTAAGAATTCCCCCGTGATTCCGTTGTACTGGAGAACTTCGTTACTCCCAAAGCTGCTGACATAAAGGTTCCCGTCCAAACCAAACGTCAAACCCACAGGACTTACCAATCCGCTGTTGGCGTTAGATGCGTCCCCGAACGTTCCGAGAAATTCTCCCGTCGTTCCGTCGTACTTTAGAACTTCTGACGAGATAAAGCTAGTGAGGTAAAGATTGCCATCGGGGCCGACCGTCAAACCATCGGGGCCGAGCAGTCCACTGTCTGTAAGATTGGCTTGGCCGAACGTTCCTAGGAATTCTCCCGTGGTTTCGTCGTAGCTCAACACGCGATCGCTGCCAAAACTACTCACTAATAAAATCGCTTGAGCTTTGGACGCGATTAAACTGACGGCGGCGAACCCGATCGCCCACCCTAGAGTTCGACCGAGTCGCGTTCCAACTGCTGGCTGTTCGAGGGTTCGGAGCGGACGAACCCCGACGTTGCTAAAATCAGTCTGAGTTTTCAATACTGGCATAATTTCAGATGGGTCAAAATAGTTAGCGACACTGAGCGTAAGTGACCTTCTTTTCGCACGGTTCGATTTGAAAGTCCCTCGCTTGAGTTCTCAGGGAACGAGTGGCAACGTTTGGCTGACAACCTCAGCCTCTTCTGTCCGAGCTTGTCGTTTTCCTCGCGTTCTCGTTCCCATACCGTCGGACAGAAAAGAGTCGGCGCTCGGCTCGAGACTCTCGAGAGTCACTCCCGGCTCTATTTTCTCGTAAACTGCAACAGGCGAGGGTGCGTGTTTTTTGGGAGAGGGTGCAGAATACAGGGTGAAGACAGAGCAACCGTTTCGTTTTCCTCCTCTTTATTCTGACTCGCTCCGTTCTCCGTGAGTTCCGGGTCCTGTACGGGAAAGTCCGTCCTCGACCTGATTTTCCTTAAACCTGCCGTTTTCAACTCTGTGAACTATGCAGCGATCGATTTCGCTTTCTCTTTCCAACATCTTGTTGATTGCGGCGGTAGTGCTGCTCGTATTCCTGTTGTGGCAGCTCCAAAGCCTGATCGTCATCTTGATGATTTCGGTGGTTCTCGCCGCCTCGATCGTGCCAGTCGTAGACTTCTGCGAGCGCCTTCTGCGTCTGCCGCGATGGTTGGCGACGATTTTGGCCTATTTCGGTCTGATCGCGATCGTCACGGGTGTCGTTTTAATTATCGGGCCGCCAGTTTTCGACCAAATCGAACGGTTAGCTCGTCAACTTCCCAAGTTTTCTGAAGACGTCTTGACGCTGATCGAATCGACGGTTATCCGAGTAACCGACGCACGGCCGGAACTGCTTCTCGAACTGTTCGACGCTCAATCGATTACCGGTTGGGTGATTCGATCGTCCCAACAACTGGTTTTGCGGTCTTACGGCATTACGCGGGGCATTCTCGGGGCAGCTTTCAGCCTGATTTTGGCGCTGTTTATCTCGGGTTACATGGTGGCCGATAGCAAAACGTTAGTTCGCAGTATCGTGCAACTGTTTCCCCAACCCTGGGAAGACCGCCTCGCGGCTCAAACCTCTATTGTCAGCCAACGGATGGGGGGATACATTCGCGGACGACTCCTCGTTTCGACAATTTTGGCCGTGACCACATCGGCTGGATTGACAGTTCTCGGGTTGCAAGATTTCGCGTTGGGTTTGGGAGCGATCGCCGGTGTCACGAACCTGATCCCGTTTCTCGGACCGATTCTCGGTGCGATTCCGGCTTTAATCGTCGCCCTTTCTCAAGGGGGTTGGCTCGTATTGTGGGTGTTGATTCTGTTCGCCATCATTCAGAATTTAGAAACCTACGTTCTCGATCCGTTATTAGTCGGAACGTCTGTCGGCGTTCATCCGTTATTTCAACTTTTGTCTGTTCTCGGTGGCGCTCAAGTATTGGGAATTATCGGGGCGCTCATCGTTCCACCCTGGTTTGCTGGGGCGTCGGCGCTCGTGGAAAACCTCTATTTGCGACCGAAACAAATTGCTCAGGCACAACAGGAAAGCGAGGCGTTGACGGTCATCGCCCAACCCGCGCGATCGCCTAAAAGTTAGGGAAGATGATGAGAATTTCACCCTTAGCGGTGCAGAAAACTTTTCGCGATCGGGGATTGACAAAACACATAAAATATGTATCGAGACTCAAGCCAGATCCCCGGCATCTCCAAGATGCCAGGGATCTCCAGCAGCAATTTACTCACCGCCGTAACTAAACTGTGCGAAGCTCAATTCGTTGATGCTGTTCCAACGGTAAACTGCCTCGCGGAAGGCATTCCAATTCTCATACACTTCCTTAAACGTCGAGTTTTCTCGAGCATTTTGTTCGTATAACTCGAAAGCGACTTTCTTCGCTTCAGTCATAATTTCTTGGCTGTATGCCGTTAAAATTGTGCCGCCTTCAATTAATTCTGCTAAGGCTTGTTGATTGAGGGTGTCGTACTGAGCTAACATCGTCGTGTTGGCTTCGACAGTCGCCGCCTTAAATACCTCTTGATATTCTGTCGGCAACCGATCCCACTGCGATCGATTCACGAATACATCTAGCGTTGCGCCGGGTTCCCACCAGCCGGGATAATAATAGTATCGAGCGGCTTCGTGGAGTCCTAATTTTTTATCGTCGTAAGGACCGACCCATTCCGCCGCATCGATCGCCCCCCGTTCTAATGCCAAAAACACTTCCGAACCGGGTAGCACCTGCACGTTGACTCCTAGGGCTGACATAATTTTGCCCCCCAATCCGGGAATCCGCATCTTCAACCCGTTTAAGTCGCTGAGAGTTTTGACTTCCTGTTTAAACCACCCTCCCATCTGAGTTCCGGTATTGCCAGCGGGGAAGTTGATGACGTTGAAATCGGCGTAAATGTTTTGCATTGCCTCTAAACCGCCTCCTTCGTACAGCCAAGCGTTCTGTTGCTGGGCGTTCAAACCGAAAGGCATCGCCGTGGCGAATCCCAAGGCGGAATTTTTACCGATGTAGTAATAACTCGCCGAATGTCCGCATTCGACAGAACCCGACTGAACCGCGTCGAGAACCTGCAAGGCGGGAACCAATTCTCCAGCGGCGTAGGGGGTGATGGTGAAGCGTCCGTCAGTCATTTCGCTGACGCGGCGAGAAATAGTTTTTGCCCCGCCGTAAATGGTATCGAGAGAGGGCGGCCAACTCGTCGCCATACGCCAGTCAATGCGAGGGAGCGATGTGGCATCGACAGCGGGCCCGGAACTTTGAGTGCAGGCGGCGAGGACGGTAGCACTGGCGGTTCCGATGCCAGCTTGCGTGACGAACTTACGACGTTTCATGGGGGAATTTGGCGGTATATTGGCGTTGAATTGGCAAGATTTCTGTAGTTTACGTCACATTGAGGCGAGAGTTGACGATCGCACAACGCTATCTCAAAACTTTGTTGGGTTTGGAGAGCGGGTGCGTCGCCGCGAGGCTGTAATCTTCGCGATCGCGACTTAAATGGGGGCTGTAACAGGGGTCGTTGTCGAGATACTTCGCCCATTGGTGTTTCATATCATCGATTTCCTGTTTGAAGCGAATTTGTTTCTCGCGGGTGTCTTCGTGGCCGCGACTCTTGGATTCGTAGTGGTATAGGATCGCGTGGGGCAAACAAACGTTGCGGTAGCCGCGATCGATCAGTTTCAAACAGAAATCTACATCGTTAAAGGCGATCGCCAACCGTTCCTCAAATCCTCCTACTTCCTCAAATACCTCTCGACGACACATCAAACAGGCCGCCGTCACCGCCGAATAGTTGTTCACCGTCTGTAACTGGGCGAAATAGCCGATCGCATCTTTGGGATAAGTTTTGTGACTGTGACCGGCCACGCCGCCAATCCCCAACACCACCCCGGCGTGTTGGATGGTATTGTCGGGATAGAGCAGCGTCGCCCCCACCGCCCCAACAGACGGACGTTGCGCCTGTTCCACCATCGCCTCTATCCAATCTTCCGTTACGACTTCCGTGTCGTTGTTGAGAAACAGTAAATAGTCTCCCTGGGCTTTAGACGCGGCGAAATTGTTCAGTTGAGAATAGTTAAACGGAATATCTAATGGTTCGACGCGGAAGCGATGGGGTTGACGTTGACGCCACTTCTCGAATAACTGATGGGTTTGCGCTTCCACACTTCCGTTGTCCACCACGATGACCTCGTAATCGGCGTACGTGGTTTTCTGGAAAATCGAAGTCAAACAGGTATCGAGAACGCTGGCTAAATCCTTCGTCGGGATAATAATGCTGACTTTCCCCGGTCTTTGGATGTTGTAGCGCACGATCCAATGACCGCTGTTCGTGGGTTTGACGATACCCGGTTCTCCCCGTCGCTGCAAACTCTCCGTAATCGCTTTAGCGGCGGCTTCGGCGGCGTAAGACTTGCTGGCGAGGCGACTGGCGGTCGATTCCGGGTGACTGCGCCAGTGGTAGAGAATTTTAGGAATGTGGAAGATGCGATCGCTCTTTTCAGTAAAGCGCAACACTAAATCGTAATCCTGCGCCCCTTCAAACCCGACGCGGAACCCGCCAATTTCCTCGAGGATGCTGCGGCGGTAAACCCCCAAATGACAGGTGTACATTCGCGAGAGGAAGGAATCGGGACACCAATCCGGTTTGAAAAAGGGATCGCGCAGTTGGTTGTGTTCGTCTACCTTGTCCTCGTCCGAATACACCATATCTGCGTCGCGGTGGCGGTTGAGGAGGCGAACCACCTCGTACAGCGCGTCTGGCGTCATCAGATCGTCGTGATCCATCAACGCGACGAATTCCCCGGAAGCTAAGTCTAACGCCGTGTTGGAGGCGCGGGAAATATGGCCGTTTTCCGTGCGGTAGGCCACTCTAACTCGGGCGTCGAGCGTGACGTATTTATCGAGGGTTTGGCGCACGTGGGGGACGGTGGAGGCGTCGTCGGCGATGCAGAGTTCCCAGTGGGGATACACTTGATCGAGAACTGAGGCGATCGCCTGTTCCAAGTAGTTCGCCGGGGTGTTATAAACGGGCATGACGATGCTAATCGTCGGCTGAAACTCTAACGTTTCCAAGTCTTCGGCCATCCGTTCTAAATCCGACGGACGGGGGTAATGTTGGCTCAACCACCACTGATAGGGATTGTCTTCGGGAACCGGAGGCGTCGCGGCTGGCGGAAGGGGAACTGCGGCGGGAGTCTCTTCTTTCAACAGCCCCAATTTCCGCATCACGGGGGTTTTTACCTTAAACCACTGCACCCGCAGTTTCCAGAACTTCGTATCCTCCATCGCCGCGATGGTTTCTTGATGGCGGTGGAGTTCCCCTTGGAAGTGGACTTGTAGGGCTTGGATTTGTTGTTGTGCGGCGATGAGTTCTTTTTGAAGCCGTTCGTTAGCCGCCGCCGAGTTTTCCTTGACGGCGTCGAGTTCGGTTTGCGTCGCCTCTAAGGTTTGCAACGTCTCGAACAGTTGTTGGTGGAGTCGTTGGTTTTCGTCGCGGAGATCTTTGGCTTCGGCTTGGGTGCGTTTTAACTCCGCCTCGGTGGGAAACAGTTGCGATTGCAGTTGTGCGATTTCCAGGTTGGCGTGGTGGAGTTCGCTTTGGAACTGTAGGGATTCAGTTTTGTGGGTTTCGACTTCGGCGTTCAGTTCGTCGGTTTCCGCCTTCAACTCTTCGACGCGCAGTCGTTCGGCGAGGAGTTCGCTGTCTTTTTTGGCGAAAATGCTGGGAAAGTTGGTGACGTACAGCGTCAGATGTTTGGTGCAAAGATAGTGCATCAGTCGCTGTCGGTTGTCGGGGATGTTGCAGCGACTGACCATCGAATCGCGGCGGAAGCGATACTCGAAGAGGACTTCTGGGATATGGTGGAATTTCCAACCCCGTTCGGCCGCACTCAGCCACAGATCCCAATCTTCGTACCCCATTTTTTCGGGGATGTCGGAGTCGTAGCCGCCGCAGTCTTCCCAAAGGGTTTTGCGGACGACGGCGCAAGCGTCGATGTAATTCCCCACGGCGAGGAGGTTGATATCGAAATCGGGGATTTTCCAGACGCCAGTTTTGTCGCCGATGTACTCGCAATCGCCGTAGACGACGCCGAGTTGGGGGTCGCGATCGCCCAGCGCGATCGCCTGCGTGATATAGTTCGGCTTAATCTTATTGTCCGCGTCCAAGGGCAGCACGTAACGCCCTCGCGCCAGACGAAATCCGGTATTTCTGGCTTCGGCGAGTCCCCGGTTTTCGGGATGGTCGATAACCCGAAACCCTCGCTGTTTCAGGTAGTCGAGAACCTTTAAGGTACGGGAGTCCGTGGACGCATCGTTAATAATGAGAATTTCGTAAACTGGCTCTTGACAGCTTTGAACGCTGGCGATCGCCTCGAGAATATATTCCCCTTGGTTGTAACAGGGAATCACCACCGACACGGCGATATTGGCGTCCTCGGGTTCCGCAACTCCCTTCACTTCGGGAAGTTTCGCCGCCACAGCCAGCGGTAACGGCGTTTGCATCTGAGTCACAGCGAACGGTTGGCTAATATTTTCCGAAGAACTGGCGACTGGCGACTGGCGACTGGTGACTGAAGGAATCTCCGCCGCGCGATCGAGTTCCCTCAACCACATCCAATGACGGGAGGCGCGAGTGCGGATGCTTTCCGCGAAAGGATGGTTCCAATTTAGGGTTTGTAAGAGGTTGGAATCGTAAATTTCGGCGACTTTTTCCGCCGTCAAGGGACTATCGAGTTCTAGATTTAACTTGGTTTGTAGCAGTTCGCCGAAACGTTCGGGTTGGGTTAATGCCGTGTTAGTGTGGACTAAAAGACACTGTTGGAAATGGCGTTTGTAAAAGTCGAGAACGTGACGGTTGTAATACGACCAAATTCGTAACGCCCAGTCGGGTTTATTGGCGAAAACTGGGGCGTTGAGACGGGCGATCGAGTCGGCGACATCCCAAGGATAGCGGTAGACGAAGAGATATTTTGCGTCGGGGATTAATTCGTGCCAAAAGTCCAACATCAACGCGGTTCTCGGGTCTTTCCATCCCCAAATTTTTTCTGTTCTTTGGCGAGATTCGATGAGGTTTAACGCCGTTTTTTTATAGCGATCGAACTGGGAGCGATCGAGCCGTTCGCTTACCGTCCATCCCCAATCCGACCAGCCCTCTTCCCCTTCTATGCAAGAGGTTTGCAAAATCGATCGTTGAAATTCGAGAAATTCTTTATCTTCAAAATAGCCGTGACGGTTGAGATCGTCGGCTTCTAATAATTCGTCGCCGATGTGAACGCCCACTGTTTGAATCAGAGACGCCATTAGGGACGTTCCCGAGCGGTGCATTCCGGTGACGATGAGAGTTTGGTTCATGGAGCAGGGGAGAGGGGGAGAGGGGGAGAGGAAATTGCCTTATTGTCTCATCGGTTTTGTTCGATCGACGAGTTTTTTGAAATTTGAAAACTTCAAGTCAATTTTATTAACATTAAATTTGATTCTTGTCAATAATTTATGGCACGAATCGAGGTCGAAAATTGACGTTCGAGGTGTTTTGGTAAGGGATTAAACGTCAGCCAAATCGGTCGTTTTTAGAGAAATCGATCGATTTTTGACGGCGATAAAGGTGGAGCGATCGGCTTGTTTGCGCGATCGCAGTTCGACGTACTTCGGTACGACGGGCAGGTGACACTCGTAGACTGAGGCAAACCCCACGTCATTCAATAAACCGTACAGTGACGGGCGCGTCAACCAGGTACTCTCTTCGTTGCCGATCGATCCCCAAGCGGTATGGTCTTCGGTGTACGATCGCCCTTGGTAGGTTCGCCCTTGGTATTCGTAGGTTCGATCGGCGGTTTGGCTGACGTGGGTGTCGAAAATTGCCAGCCTGGAACACACCTCGGCGATGTTCTCTGCAAAGCGAAACACGTCCGGGGCGTCGAGGTGATAGAAAATCCCGATACAGAGGACTATATCGAAGCTACCGTATTTCTCCCGCGACAGGTTCCGCACGTCGTCGCAGTGAAACTTGATGTTCTCGAGTCCCAACGTCTCTCGGACGAATCGGGCTTTGGCGAGGTTGCTCTCTCGTCCCTCGATTCCCACCACGTTCGCCCCCTGCATCGCCAGTTCCAAGCCGTAAAGCCCTTCTAAACAAGCTAAATCCAAGACTCGCAGGTTTGAGAAGTCGTCTCCGCAAAAATCCGAGACGATTTGCAAAAACCGCTTTAACTTCACTTCCGCCCCGGACGGCGACGCCCCCATCGTGTAAAGGTTGGGGGCGAGGCGGACGTTATGATTCGTCCAGGGGCCGAACTCTTCGACAATGGCCTTGAGGCGTTCTTCGGTGGCTTGAATATCCATTTTGTATTATTTTCGACCTGTTCTGTTGGTGTCGGTGTACCTTGGCGGTGCGCCTCTTTCAGGGAAGAGTTAAGAGTCTAGAGTGAACAGTTAAAGAGGAATTCCCACTCTACACTCTTCCCTCTGCACTCTACACTGATAAACACGCCCCCTACGACTTATGGTATTTAAGCATTACAGCGATTCAACTTTCGGTTCGCGGGCGGGGTTCGATCGCACCTCCACTGTCTCTACTTCAGAGTCGAGACTCACGTGGGGGTCGATGAGTAAATCCACGATTCCGCTGGCGAAAGAATCGTTATCTGGACGCACGCGGAACATGGCGATATCGATTCCTCGGGCGAGGTAGGTAAACTGACCGTCTACGACGCCAGACACGCCCGCGTTGAGGAAATACGCCCCCGGATTGAGCAAACATTGAAAGCGGAAGCGGACGGTGACGGTGGTGTTGGCTTCGACGCGATCGATCGACTGACTGGAGGTGGTAAACGACGCTCCCCCCAGTTCCAAGCCGCTGACGGTTTTCACCAGCATTCCAAACCGGACTTTCGACGCGGTTTTGTAAAACGTCACCTTATACGTGTAAACGTACTCCTGGCGTCCGGTGAGGTGGTTGACGGTGCGTCCGTCGGGGGCAACGATGTGAGGGTTGGCAATTTTCGCCCCCCGAGGAATGTAGGAAATGGTGTTTTTGGGGACGAGGTGGGGGTCGAAGAAGTCGCCGTCGGTGGGGGACTCTTCCGGCGTTTGGGGAGTCGGCGGGTTGTGGGAATCGCTCTCGAGTTCGGCGTGGGGGTCGAGGTTGGGGGTGTTGCGAATCTCTTCGCGAAAACTCTCGCAGAGGTCGGCGGGGGCGTAAATGAGTTTGTGATAGCGATCGATGGTGAATTTCGGTTCGTGAAACAGGAGCATTTCGCCGCGATCGAGTAATACGGCGCGATCGCACAGTTCCACGACTTTCGAGGCGGCGTGAGAGACAAACAACGTGGTTCCGCCGCGAGATTGTAAGGCTTCGATGCGGGAAAAACACTTGCGTTGAAACGCTTCGTCACCGACGGCTAGGGCTTCGTCTACGACTAAGATATCGGGATCGACACTGGTGGCTACTGCAAAGGCCAAACGCACGAACATCCCGCTGGAATAGGTTTTTGCGGGTTGGTCGATAAAATCGCCGATATCGGCAAAGGCCACGATATCCTCGAACCGTTCTTCGATTTGCTGTTTGGTCAGTCCCAGCAGTTGACCGTTGAAAAATACGTTTTGGCGTCCTGTAAACTCGGGATTGAAGCCGCTTCCGAGTTCGAGTAACGCTGAAATCCGTCCGTTGACGTTGACATCGCCGTCGGTGGGCATCAGCGTCCCAACGATAATTTGAAGTAAGGTACTTTTCCCCGACCCGTTGCGTCCGACAATGCCTAACGTTTGGCCTTTTGGAATTTCCAAACTGACGTTTCGCAACGCCCAGAATTCTTGATACTTCTGATGGCCGGGAAACAGGAGTTCCTTCAGGCGATCGGTGGGATGTCGGTATCGCCGAAAACTCTTGGAAACGTTGCGAACGGAAATTGCGAAATCGTCCATTGAACTGTGGTTTGAGAGCGATCGAAGAACGGGAAAATCGGAGGTCTAGAACGGCAGACAACGCCGACGCGACACCTGGATGAAACGCGAAGCTTACAGAACGTCAGCAAAGCCGGATTTGAGCTTTCGGTAAGACCACAATCCAGCCAAAAATACCGACACCGACACCATCGACGCCATCGCCCACTCTGCCCCGTGCTGGAAGCTGCCGACTAAAATCGCGTCGCGATAGGCTTGGGCAAAGGCAGCGAGGGGATTGAGCCAGAATACCAGCGTTCGCAACGATTCGGGAACACTTTCGGCCGGATAGACGATCGGCGTCAGGTAAAACCACAGATTGAGTACGACAGTAATGGTTTGGGGAATGTCCCGCAAAAACACGGTCAGTCCGGCGGCGAAGTATCCCAATCCCGCTGTCAGCAGTAGTTGTGGCAACCAAATTAGGGGCATCAACCACAGGGTCGCGTGAAGGGTTTGCGTAGCGATCGCCACGAACGCCACCAAGACCATCAACCCCAAGGTACTTTCGACGAACGCCGCCAACACGGGAACCAGTGGCAACAACCCCAGGGGAAACACCACTTTTTTCACGAGGTTCGGTTGGTTGACCACCGACGACGCCGCTTGAGAAAATCCGTTAGTAAAGGCAAACCAAGGCAACAACCCTGCAAACAGCCACAAACCATAGGTTAAGTTGTTGGCTGGAACTCCTGCCAAGTTGAGCTTGACTTTCAGGACGATCGAAAAAACATAGGTATAGATGAGCAGTTGCGACAACTGCGTCAACACCGGCCATAAATTGCCCAAGACCGACCCTTTATATCGCGCTTCTAATTCTCGCTGAACGAGGGTTTTCAGCAGTTCGAGTTTGAACGATCGCGAATTGTCAGATCCTTTTGTTGGGTTCCCCGATCCCGCTTTCGAGATCGATCCCTTTAACATACTACGCAACAGTCTTGTCCTCACCCACAACCGAAAATTCGCAGCAATATGCTCGATAAACAGGGTGAACTACCACTCATCATCGCGACGCGATAGATGAGTGGCTTCCAGTTTCAAAAGGAACTGCCTCGGGGAGCATCGAACGAATCCGACCTCCCTTTGGTCTTACATTCCCTCCACTGGCAGAAGCCCCGGTTCCCGAGGCCAAAATCCGCAAGCCTTCATTTTTAAGGTTGATTGCCGCGTTGAGATCTCGGTCGTGAGTTTGTCCGCATTGCGGGCATTTGAACGACCGCACGTCGAGTCCCATCTTAGGTAGCGGCAATAAGGTTTCAGAGCAAAGGTGAGTGCTGGGAAAAAATCGATTCACTTCCAGATACACCTTCCCTTCTGCCTTCGCCTTATATTTAAGCATCGTCGAGAACATTCCCCAGCTCACGTCGCTTATCGCTTTAGCGAGGCTGTGATTTTTGACCATGCTCTTCACCGCTAGATTTTCTACCACAATCACTTGGTTTTCGTTGACTATCTTGCGGGATAGTTTGTGGAGAAAATCGGCTCGAGAGTTGGCAATCTTGCTGTGAACTCTCGCCACTAAGCGTCTGGCTTTTCGACGAGAATTCGACCCTTTCTGTTTCCTCGAAAGTTTACGCTGTTTGCGTTTGAGATTGCGCTCGTGTTGCTTGAGGTGACGAGGGTTATTGTATTTATCACCGTCAGAAGTCACCGCAAAATGCTTCAATCCCAGATCGATGCCGATGGCTTTACCTTCCGCATTCGGTTCGGGTTTCTCAGAACCGTCATCGATAAGGATCGAAGCGTGATAACGACCGTCAGTGTGGCGACTGACCGTTACCGTTTTGATCTTGCCCTCAAACCAACGATGAACGCGACAGTACACCTCTCCAATCATGGGAAGATGCAACTTGTCTCTGTTTAGCTTGACGTTTTGAGGGTATTGAAGGGATTGCCGTTTGTGTTTGCTTTTGAAGCGTGGGTATTGGGCGCGTCCTTCAAAGAAGTTGACAAACGCTCTTGAAAGGTTGAGTACCGAACTTTGCAAACATTGAGAATAGGTTTCTGAGAGCCACTCGAGTTCTCGCTTCCATTGCGGAAGCATTTTCTTGAGAGTTAACCCAGAGATCCCTTTTCCGGTTTGTCGGTAGGCTTCAGTCGTCAGTTGCAGAGAACGATTCCACACGAAACGGCAGCAGCCAAAGGCTTTGGCCAAGGCAACTTCCTGCTCTTTCGTGGGATAGATTCTCAGCTTGACGACTTTCATTAATACAAACGAGCTTCGTGTTAAAGTGAGTATAACCGATCGAACGGCTGACCCGCTACTTTGCCGCCCCGCGTTCGTACCCGCTTCTAATCTTTGATTGAAGCCGAGGATTCTCGCAGTTTAGGCTAAAGCACTTTCGGCCGATTTTCTAGTTTCGGCACGACCATCATAGCCCGATCGCGCCAGATGATGAGATGAGGGGATGATGAGATGATAAGGAAACCAACTTTCTGCCTGGTTCTCCTCGTCCCCCTTGTCTGCCTTGTCTCCTCTTTTCCCTATCTATGAAGTTTTCTAAGTTGTTCCAAGTTCTGCGTCGCTGGCAGTCCGAACCTTCCCACTTGCAAAAGTCTCAGACGTTGGCTGCGCTAGCTGTGGGGTCTTATCGCCTCGATCGCCCTCACGAAACGGGGGTTTGGGAAACCTTTGACATCGAAGCCTGCGGCGTGCTGCGGGTGGTGGGATGGACGCGATCGCCTTGGGAGTCTTTCGATCCCTTACGAGTTTATGTCAACGGGTCGCCCGTGCCGCTGTTGAGTCGGTTTCAAACTTACCGCCCGGATTTATTGCCCTTGACAAATTCAGGATTTTCTGGTAATGCGTTCGAGTACGGTCTTCCTTACGAGACACCGATTGCGGAACTCGCCATCGACAGCAACGGGACGCGGATCTGGTGCGAACGTGGGGAATTGGTGGTGTCTCGTCCGGCGTACGATAGGTTACTGAGCGGCGATCGCGTTTGGCACCGAGAGCAAATTTATGGAGTGGGGACGCCCTCGCCAGTCACGTCGGAGGTGGTGTTATCCCTGACGCAACCGTTACCCGCCCCAATTTTAGATTTCGGCTGCGGGATCGGGGCGTTAGTGCGGGAGTTGCGATCGTGCGAGGTGGAGGCTTACGGCTTGGAAATCGATCGCCCCGCCATTACCAACGGGATTTTGCCGGAAGTGGCGGAGTTCGTCACCTGCTACGACGGGAGTTTTCCGCTACCTTACGAGGACGAGCATTTTTCCAGCGTCGTGAGTATCGAAGTCCTCGAACATATTCCCGACTATGAGAAAGCCTTGGCGGAACTGGCCCGCATTACGCGCGATCGTGCTGCGTTTACGGTTCCCAATATTAACGCGATTCCGCTTTGTTTTCCCCATCAAGTGGTTCCCTGGCATCTTCTCGAAGCGACGCATTTTAACTTTTTCAATCAAGCCAGTTTTCAAAAGACGCTCGAACGCTATTTTTCAGAAGTTCAGTTTGCACAAATCCACCCCGTCACCGTTAACGGAACGCAATTTTTTACAAGTTTGGCGGCGATTTGTCGCAAGTAAACCGGAATCTCTCGAGTTCGGCGGCGATCGCGATTCGAGCTAAGGTAAAAAGAAGTCCCGATGCGACTGGCCGCAATTTTCGAGTTATGGCGATTCTCTCTTCTCACCAACCCTCTCCCAAACCGGAACCCCAAGGAAACGACCTGCTGTCCCCGGAGGAAACCCCAGAGGAACAGGCCGCCGTCCAAATTACCATCGGAAAAGGGAAATCTGCCCGAACTCGCAGTTTGGAGTTACAGCCGTTTACCTTAGTGGGGGCGACGACGCGAGTGGGGGCGTTGACTTCGCCGTTGCGCGATCGCTTCGGGCAACCCCAGATAAGTATTTAAAGGTTAGATTGTTGAATTTATATTAAATTTTACTCCAATAGCAGCCAACTTACTGCATATTGAATTTAAGTCAGTCGATCGAACTCAATTAAAGAGCGATCGTTTGTCAAATCAGCGAATATTAATATTATTTCAAACAAAACAATCTCACCATTGCAGATATTTACAAAAAAGAATTGACAAAGAAAAATGGAAGTTAAAATTAAAATCTTAACGCCACTTTGGACAGGTGGTGTAGAAACGGGAAAGTGCGATCGTATCCACGAAACCGGTTTGCTCGGCAGTCTGCGCTGGTGGATGGAAGTGCTAGTGCGCGGTGTCGGCGGCCATGTATGCGATCCGACAAAGCAGAAATGCTTACACGATCCGAAAAAGCCAAATAATGGACTTTGTGATGTCTGTCAAATTTTCGGGGCGACAGGTTGGAAAAGACGATTTCGTCTCGAAGTTGTTGAAGATAACACGCAGCCCGATCCAGGGGTTTCTTCCAAAATTGAGCTTGCATCTTATCAATACCAGTACAAAGATAAAGAAGGAAAGACGCAAACACAAAATGGAACACCCCGGTGGTGGTTTCCAGACAATCAAAAAGACAAACCCAGATCGGGAAAATTTATCATTAAAATACAATCTTTAGATCCAAAGTTCAAGCCGGAAATCATTGCTGACTTGCTTCAATTTATAGCCGATCGGTCAGCGTTAGGAGCGCGTCCTCAGATGGGGTTTGGCGTAATTCAAATAGAGGGAAATCGTATCAATACGCAACATCTCTATGACTGGCTCATTTCTATAACTGGCGATCGCACCTATCAACAACTTCCTTCATTAAGGAATATTTTTATGACAACACTAAAATTTAAAAACTCAAGTTTTAGTGAAGAATATGAAAAACATACATTTAATTTAAAATACGATCTACGACAACTTTTAAGATCGGATGAAAATTTACGCCACTTTATTATGGGAACTGTTAAAGGCGATCGCATGGCTGCAAAAATAAAAATGTCTCGACCTTATGAAGATAAAAATGGCGATCGAGTAATGCGGGTGTGGGGTTGGATTCCTGAAACAGCCAGTGTTTATAGCGATAATTGGGATAGAGAAAAAGTTATCAACGAAATTTACAATCATTTAAAAAACAAATACGAAATACAAGATTGGCGTGAGTTCAAGTCCAGTAGAGATACTAAAACACCGAATGAAGGTAATTCTCAGTCATTTCTACAAAATTTATTCAACATAGGAAATGGAAGGTAAAAAATAAATGGTTTTTGAAATCCAAACAAAACAGTACACACCAGAAGAATACCTGGAGTTAGAAACACTTGCAGAAGACAAACATGAGTATCAGCATGGAGACATTATTCCAGTGACAGGGGGTGCATCCCAATTATGCAATGAGTAAGAATACTTAGAGCCGTTCGAGAGAAAGGAGTTAAGCTAAAAGGAGTTGCCCAAGTCGGAATCAAGTCTAGCTCATGGATGCTGAAAAACGTCGCCAAATTCAAGCTCACGC
>NZ_JAQNCQ010000250.1:0-6921 GCF_028368005.1 Geitlerinema sp. CS-897
ACGCTTCAGCGGCGAAAATACTTGGGGGGTTGCCCCCTGGGAAGATAGCTCAGTGCCAGGTTAATTTTTTACAAGAAACCTCCTCAGCTCTTGAGGGGGTTTCTTTTTGGTTCGCTTTCAAGCACTCTTCACGCCCAGAGAGACAGAGGACACACAGAGAGACTTGTCGAGTTGGGCAAAACCAGTATCGGATTCTGTATGATTCAATCGTCGGCACTTCACTTTTCGAACAAACAACCGGGTTTCTTTGAGAGATTTCTCCCAAGAAACCCGGTTTTTCATTAATTGGGAATTTCGGGGATTTCAATGCGTTTGATACGCGAAGTTTCTCCCGATCGAATTGTCACCTGAGACTTACGAACCCCAAACCGCTTCGCCAACAACTTCACCAATTCCTTATTCGCTTTCCCGTCGATTGGAGGCGATTGTAAGCGAACCGTAAAACTACCGTCATCTTCAACGATAATCGACTGTTGCTTAGAATTGGGTTTGACTTTAACGGTCACAATCATGAGATTACTCGTTACTAGGAGGATTGAGTGGGAGTTCGGCGCGAACCATCGACTCGCCTAAAATTCGTTCGATGTGGAATCCTAACCGCTCGCAAATGCGTTGCATTGCGCCGTTGTCCGAGAGGATTTCTGCAAAGATGAGCTTGAACCCTTCGGCCCGTCCGATTTCGATGAGGCGGCGCAATAACTCCGTTCCCAATCCTTGATATTGGAATCGATCGACCACTAACATCGAAAACTCCGCTTCGCGAATGCGTTTCTTGCGGGCGGTCAGACGGGCGATCGCCACAATATGATGCTCTTTAGTTTTCGGATCTTTATAATCCGCCACCAGTGCCATGTCGCGATCGTAATCGATAAAACACAAGCGAGACAGTCGCTCGTGAGCGACGCGCCGACTCAACTTAAACATATGAGCGTAGCGCAAATACACGCTTTCGTCCGAAATCTCCTCGTGATACTTCGCCACCATCGGCTCGTCTTCTGGGCGAATCGGACGAATCGTTAAAGGAATACCTTTTTGCGTCGTCCAGGGTTCGACGTACTGCATCGGATAAGGACGAATGGCCGGTTTCGGCAGCGTGTCAATGTCTGTATCCGGCGGATGCAGTACCACACGGGCGTCGAGGGCGACAATCCTTTGAGAGTTCACTAGCAGCGGGTTGATGTCGATTTCCTTAATCCAGGGTTGCTCGACCACCAAATGGGAGAAGCGCACGAGTAACTGTTGCAACGCTTCCAAATCTACTGGGTCGCGGCCGCGAATGCCTTTGAGGGCTTTGTAAATCTTCGTGTTTTCCATCAACCGCCGCGCCAAGGTGGTGTTCAACGGCGGGAGTCCTAAAGCTCGATCGCGGAACACTTCCACGAGTTGACCCCCCGTCCCGAACAACAACACCGGGCCGAACTGCGCGTCTAAACTACTGCCGATAATCAACTCGTACCCGTCGAGTTTCAACATCGGCTGAACCGTCACCCCTTGGAAGTCGTCAGACGAGTGCAGTTCGCTGACACGGGCATAAATGCGATCGAACGCTTTTTCTACGGCTTCGGCGTCGTTGAGGTTTAACTGCACCCCACCCACGTCGCTTTTATGGGTAATCGTTTCCGAAAGCAGCTTCAACACGACCGGATAGCCGATATCCTCCGCCGCTGCGATCGCCTCTTCAACGGTTTTCGCCATGCGCGTGTCTACCGTGGGAATGCCGTAACTGGCCAGTAGTTGCTTCGACTCGTACTCCGTCAGCAGCGATCGATCGTGAGCGTGAGCGGCGTCGATAAATTCCTTGACGCGATCGCGCTTCGTCGCTATTTCCTCGTCCTCGTCCCCAGTCAAAGCTGGTGTTTCGTAGAGACTCTTCAAGTTGCGGCTGTACTGCCACATATAGTTGAACATCCGCACCGCCGTATCTGGATAAGGAAACGTGGGAATGTTCGCCTGATTGAGAATGTTCGCCCCGGTGGCCACTTCCGCTCCACCCATCCAACTGGCAAAAATCGGTTTCTTGTAGGTGCGTTCGAGGCCGTGAGGTTTCAACTGTTCGGCGGTACGCGTCGGGTCGGTCATGGCTTGCGGCGTCAGCATTATCAACAACCCGTCGCTGTTGGGGTCTTTAGCCGCCACGTCTAACGACTGGGCGTAACGTTCTGGGTCGGCATCTCCCAAAATATCGATGGGGTTGCCGTGGCTCCACTGGGACGGCAAAATCTCGTCTAACGCCTTTATCGTCTCTGGCGACAGTTCGGCCAGTTGTCCGCCTTCTGTAATCAACGTATCGGTGGTGAGAACCCCCGGACCTCCGGCGTTGGTGAGAATTGTCAAACGCTGGCCTTTGGGACGGGGCTGCTTGGCCAACAATCCCGCCATGTAAAACAGGTGCGCCAGGTGATACACCCGCAACACCCCCGATCGCCGGAAGGAGGCGTCGAGGACTTCGTCGCTACCTGCTAACGCCCCGGTGTGGGAGGCGGCGGCTTGGGCAGCGGCTTCAGTGCGTCCGGCTTTAATGACGACGATAGGTTTGGTCAGAGCGACTTCTCGGGCTGCAGAAAGGAACGATCGCGGATCGCCGATCGATTCCATGTACATGACGATGCTTTCAGTACGGGGATCGTCGCCAAGATAGTAAATGAGGTCGCCCCAGTCTACATCCAGCATCGAGCCGATGGAGACAAAGGCACTAAAGCCCACGTTCGCCTGAAAACTCCAGTCGAGAATCGAGGTACAGAGCGCGCCGCTTTGACTGATAAAGCCCACGTTCCCCGGACGCGCCATCGTTCCGGCAAAGGTAGCGTTGATTCCCGTCAGCGGACTCATCACGCCCAAACAGTTGGGACCGATAATCCGCATTTTGCCTCGGCTGGCTTCGAGGATTTGTCGTTCGAGTTCGACCCCTTCGGGCCCGATTTCTTTAAAACCTGCTGAGAGAATAATCGCCCCTTTAACACCCGCTTCGACGCATTGGCGAACGACGTTGGGAACGCCGGGGGCAGGAATGGCGATGACGGCGAGATCGACGGCTTCGGGAACCGCTCCGATTTCGGGATAAGCTTTAATTCCCAGAACGCTCGGACGCTTGGGGTTTACGGGAAAGACCGTCCCGCCAAAAGGATGGCTGACGAGGTTCCACAAGACCGTGCGTCCGACGCTGTTAGGTTTTTCGGTCGCGCCGATGACGGCGACGGTTTTGGGCGAAAAAATCGCACTCAGGGGATCGGGTCTGTAATGAAGTACGTCGTGAGCTGGGTCGGCTTTTGGTGGGGTTGCTCGAATCATCGACCGCTCCTTCAAAATTTAAGACTGCTAGGGGGTTAGCTACAGTGTATCGTTACCCGCCTCTCGATCGAGGTAAATTTCAACTTAGCTTTACCTTCGCTAACTGTAACATCGAAAATCAGCTTTTCTTGAAAACCATTTCAAGCGATCGCTGCCTAAAAAAAACCTTTTTTTTAACCCAAAATTAACGAATTTGTGATAGAGTTAACAATAATATTGCAGCACTTGTGGCATAGATTTGGGGTTGAACTCCAATGGTGTCACGTTTGCAAGTCGAGCAGCTTTTCACTATTGTTCGATCCTCGTTTGAGGAAAAATGTCGTTGTAGCTTCATCGAGGCTCGTACGATCTCTCTTTCACGTTCGATCTGAGAGTGCGTTAGCTGAAAGATTGACACGATGTCCGATTGCAGACCAGTTGTATCGCTGAACTAAACACGACGATCGCACTTGAAGATAACCCGTGCATTGCTCGAAATTTATTATATTTTTGGCAAGCAGTTTTGCCGTTTTTACTCGGCGATCGTCCGATTGACTCGATCGAAAGTCTCTGACGAATGGCATTGATGAGGTGGATACGGTCGGACGGGTCGAGTTGTTGAAGCCAGAGTGGGATTTCTGGGAGAGTGCCAAAGTGTATCCAGAATACACGAGTTGAAACCTCTCTAAGTTAAATTGAGATTAGCCCGAAATTAACCGGGTCTTGCTGTCGTTTTCCAATCCAACGCCGTGACTCGTCACGATCGCCCGCTCCTCTCTATTCGCCACGCTCGAGAACGCGATCTCAACGCCATCGTCGCAATTTATAACGCCGCCATCCCCGGCCGGAAAGCGACCGCCGACCTCGAACCCGTATCGGTCGAAAGTCGCCGTCCTTGGTTTCGCAGCCACGTTCCCAACTGCTATCCGTTGTGGGTCGCCGAACGAGACCGTCGCGTCGTCGCCTGGTTGAGCGTTCGCCGTTTTTACGGCCGTCCGGCTTACGCCGCCACCGCCGAACTTGGAATTTATGTCGATCCAGACTACCAACATCAAGGTATCGGCTCGCAATTGCTCGATTTAGCCGTTCGCGAAGGCCCCAAACTCCACTTAAAAACTGTTTTAGCATTTGTTTTCGCCCACAACACGCCGAGCCTGCGCTTGTTCGAGCAGTTCGGGTTTGATGAGTGGGGCTATCTTCCCTGTGTCGCCGAACTCGATGGCGTATTGCGGGATTTGGTAATTTTGGGAAAACGACTTTGACTGACGATCGCCATTCTATAAATAGACTCGCGACTGAAGCGAGGGCGAATCGAGGGTTCGAGAGTTCGCGATCGCGCCAGACTTGCCTTACCATCGAGATCGAGTATTACGCGAAATACGAGCGATGGAAGCCATCGAACAGGGACTCTTAGCAATCGTCAACCTGTCGAGGCTGGCGTTAGAAGCTGTTTCCGTACTGTGCGTTCTGTTAGGATTCATCGCAACATTGCGGTTGTTCCTTCGGTATCGACAGCAGGTTTACGACGTTCTATTTTTGAAAACTCGATTGTGTTTCGGGTCTTGGCTGGCGATGGCGTTAGAGTTCCAACTCGGGGCTGACATTCTGGCCACGACCGTCGCTCCATCTTTTGAAGCTTTGGGGAAACTCGGGGCGATCGCTGTCATTCGGACGTTTCTAAACTATTTTCTCAACCAAGAACTCGAAGCCGAAGCCGACCGCCAAGCTAAACGGAAACAGCCCTTCGAGGGAGGGGCGAGCGAAACCTGAATCGGACTCAACGATCTCAGCTCGTTGTACGACCGAACGTCCGATCTTCCGAACCGTTCTGGCGAGATCGAGTCAGAGAAAATCGAGGGTATACCGTTCGATCTCCGCGAGTCTGTGGATAACTCACCCCGTTTTTCCACAGTTTTTCCACAGGGGATGTGGATGAAGAAACCCCCAATCGAACAGAGGTTTGAGAGGTTTTCCACAGTTTCCACAGGAACGTTGTTAAAGATAAGATTAAAAAAAGATTAAACAACGATCGCGCAATCCAACCCCGACGAGATCGATGGCGATCGCTGCCGTTCTCCTACCAATTTTGCCAACGTTACCGTCCCGTGTTTGGCGTCTGTCGTTTGCGAGCGATCGAGAAGTGCCAAAGGAAGTTTGGCATTTTCAGCCCAGCTTTCTCGGGGAAACCGAAAAGGTTTTTGACTCGAGCCGACCGTGTTTCAGCGTTTCAGCTCAGCCGTTCTCTCGGGGCTTTTCACCTTCTCGATCGGCAGCTTCTTCTCGATCTTGTTGTTCCAACATCCGTTGTTGTTCTTCGACCGCTTGGTGATGGGAGCGTTCGCCGAGTAAATCCGCTCGCCGTTCGTCGAGTTCGGACAGTTGAGACAAACGGCCGTATAAAAGCAAGGTGTCGTTGGCGTGAATTGAGGTTTCTCCTTTCGGCGCTCCCACATAGCGGCCGTTGGCGCGACGAATACCCAACACGAGAATTCCTTCTTCGCGCAGTTCTAACATTTTCAATTTTCGATCGGCCACCCAATCCGATTCTTGCACCACCAATTCCGTGACGGTGTATTCACCACTGAGGTGCAGCAAACTAGCGTAATCGCGGACGTTGAGATGCGTCCACCGTCGCAAGGCGCGACGAATCAGGCGAGACAGATAGCGATCGATCCACGCACTCGTCGCCAACCCCCACAATACCAACAACCCGACGCCGAGTAACACGGCGCGAAGCACCCAACTTTCCGACTGGCCGATATTGGTAAACGTTAGCAGCAGCGAGGAAATGGTGGTGACGATTCCCGCGTTTCCCAACAGCATCAACCACATAATAATTCGCCGTCGAACGGGATGGTTGACAACTCGTTCGGCTTCGTCGGTGGTAAATCCCGCTCCAGTAAACGCCGATCGCGCTTGAAACTGCGCCGCTTGTCGGGACAATCCGGTGAGGGTTAAGGCGACGGTGGCGATGCGGTTGATGAGGAGGGAGAGGGTGAGGACGATGAAAACTGACGCGAGTGCAGCCAAGAGTTTCGGGGATTGACGGCGGAGTGGGGTCGAAACGAGAAATCTCGATCGAATTATAGGTCAGTCTTCTGAGGGCGAAAATCCCCCTTCCTACGGTTATCGATCCGTGTATAGCAGTACGACGTCGTTTTCGGATTGTTTCCAGAATAGATCGTTACAGAATGGGGTTTTTAGCCGATCTATTTCCGCAAACTATTTAGGATTGCTATATTGAGTTTTTAATGAAACTTTTAAAATTTGTTACTTTTGAAAAAAACTGTCAAAGCATTCCATTTGTATACTCGTTTAGTTATCGCTTCCACGAATGATAAAGATTGGCAAAATAACAGGATACTTCCAGCTTTTTAGCCAGTTCTTTGTGACCACTAAATTCCTTCCCGTTATCAAATGTAAATGTTTTCTGACGAGAAGAAGGCAGATGTAAAAACTCTTCGATTGTGACAGTATTAATGGCTTTTTCTGTTTTATTTTTGGCGAGACTCGCTACCAAAAATTTTGAAGCTTTATCCACATGAGTGACTAGAAATCCTGCATGGTGTCCGCCAATCATTGTGTCACTTTCCCAACGACCAACTTCCACTTTTAGATCGGCAATTTGAGGGCGATGTTCAATCCCAACTCGAT
>NZ_JAQNCQ010000251.1:0-12854 GCF_028368005.1 Geitlerinema sp. CS-897
AACCGATTTTTCTCTAAGATGTCATTTTTACCCGAATTTTTCTTTTTTCTCGGTCTTAATCCCTAACCAACTCCCGACTAATTTCATCCCCTTCTCGTGCTACTTGGCGTACTACAAGTTGAAGTGCGGAATGTGAGTTGGATCTGTTGAATCCGGCGATCGCAATTTTGGCATCGGAGATCGACGACGCGGCGCAAGCGAAAATCGAGAATATGGGAATTTCGGTGTTTCGGCTCGATCTCGACGGTGCAGTTCGGTGGACGCCAGAGGGAGGATTCGAGACGGTATTGGAGAGCGCGATCGAGGTGTTGTAATCTCGTTTTCGTCTGACCCGCATCTGACCGTGATTTCTCCGCATCGCGTTTCACTCTGTCCTGACGAAGTGAGATAATCCCGTTGGCAACTGCGATCGCGTTTGTGGATTGCGAGCCGTTCGTTCCGTCAGTTTCTTTATGCTTACTATCGCCCTGCCGAAAGGTTCCCTACTCAAAGACAGTATCGCTCGCCTGAAATCGATCGGTTTCGATTTCAGTGCGTTCCTCGATTCCTCGAACCGCCAACTGCAAATCCTCGACGCCAGCGGTTCGGCCAAAGGCTTACTCGTTCGCGCGCAAGACGTTCCGGTTTACGTCGAATACGGACAGGCTCAACTGGGTATCGTCGGCTACGACGTGCTACGGGAAAAACAGCCGAAAGTCGCCCACTTAGCTGATTTAGGGTTTGGAGGATGTCGCTTGTCCGTAGCGGTTAAAGCGTCGAGTTCCTACCGACAACCCATCGAACTTCCGGCTCACGGCCGCGTGGCCTCGAAATTCGTCCGCTGTGCGCGGGAGTATTTCCGCGAGTTGGACTTGCCTGTAGAAATCGTACCGCTTTACGGCTCCGTCGAACTCGGTCCGATTACGGGAATGTCCGAGGCGATCGTGGATTTGGTGTCCACCGGACGCACGTTAAAAGAAAACGGCTTGATTGAAATTGCCGTATTGTTTGAAAGTACGGCTCGACTGGTGGCGCATCCTCTCAGTTACCGCCTCGACGCTGACGGACTGCACGATGTCGTCGAGGGACTGCGAGGGACGGTGAAAACCCCAGTATTGCAGCAGTAGCCACTGGCATCCATCCCAAAAAAAAGGGAGCTGAAAAAGCTCCCTTGTATCCGTTCGTTGTCTCGGTTGACCAACTTAGCACCCGAAACTCTCAAACCTTAGTTTTGACGAGATCGTCACAGTTCGTTCGGACTGACTTACGCTGTGGCTTTGCGTTTTGCCAAACCGAACAGGCTTCCCACTGCCAACAATCCGAGCATCGTAGAGGGTTCGGGAACGTCTGCCGCAGGCGGGACGTTGGCGTTATCGTTGAAGCGGAGGTTGTACAACCCCGTGTGAGACGTGCCGTCGTCAGCACTCGTTAAGCCAGATTCAAAGGCTTCACCCATCGCGTAGAGGAACTGGGTTTGGCCTTGATACTCGACTTTAACGACTTCGCTCATTTTGATGCCGGTGCTGTGAGCGAGGTGTCCGGCTAAGCCCACGAAGAGATCGCCGCTGCCGTCGGTGTTGACGTAGCTGACGTTGGGATCGCTAAAGCGTCCGTATCCGCCGAACATATCGAAGAACATCGAAGCCGTGCCGAAATCGGCAATACCGTAACTGCTCGTCACCCAGTTTTGAAAACCGGTCGAGGCGTCGTTCCAGGCTTCGGAGAACCATTTATCGATAAACCGCACGCCGCCACCGATGTCGGTGTACCAGTCAGCACGGGTCATACTGCTGATGAAGATGTTTTCACCGTCGATGGTACCTTGGAGAACGGTTGCGTTATTGAGATCGGCAGCGTCTGAACTCGAGGTCGTCCCCGACAGTTCGATGTTGCCGCCGGGATTGCTGAAGTCACCTTGCAGCACGTCCGAAAGGCTGGCGGAGTTGTTGAGAACGGTGGAACTTCCTTGTGCTTCGTACAGCAGGTGCGTGCCAGAAACGCTCGCCCCTGTGATGCTTCCGGCGAAGGCGGGAGCGGCGACAAACGCGATCGAGCCTATCGCCGACGCACTGATTAAAACTTTATTGACCGATACAGACATGGTTACGAATCCCCAAACAGGTTTGTGCAGAACGCGAGAACTTTAGATAGCTTTATAGTGGTAGGAGGTTGAGGGAGCGACTCGTTCGAGATTCAGTCAGAGCGTTTGACTGTTGGTTCGCTCTCGTGTCTCCCAAGTCTTTGGATGCACTGCCCGACTTCAACCTAGTTCTAATTATATGAAAGGATTGCCTCGAAAACGTAAAGTTCCGATAGAGTTTCGAGTATTTTCTATAAAGATTGCAATAAGAAAAGGTGCGATCGCGATCGCACCTTCCGTAAATTTTGGGTCGATACAGTTTAGATTTTTAACAACTCCGTAAATCCCGATACGCGATCGATTACAATTTCTGAAAGCTCGAATTTTTCTCCCGTAAAAATACGGAAATGCGATCGACTGCCTGCTGTAAAACATCGGGATCGTGGACTAAAGCAAAGCGAACGTATCCTTCGCCGCCTTCACCGAATCCCGCCCCAGGAGACACCGCAACTCCAGTCGCTTCAACGAGTTCGGCACAAAATCCGATGGAGTTCTTTTGCCAGGGTTCGGGCAGTTTAGCCCAAACGTACATCGTCGCTGGGGGTTTGGGAACGTTCCAACCGATGCGATGTAATGCCTCAACAAAAGCATCGCGACGTTGGCGAAAGGTTTCGACCGTGGCTTTTACCGCTGTCGTATCGCCGTTGAGCGCTGCCACCGCGCCGTTAAAAATGCCTCGATATTGGTTGAAATCGATCGCGGCTTTGAGTTGTCGCAACGCCAAAATTAACTCGGGATTGCCGATCGCGTAACCGACTCGAAAACCACCCATATTGTAGGATTTGGACAGGGTAAAAAACTCGATCGCCACCTGTTTTTCAGGGTCGGCTTGCAGCACCGACGGCGGACTGTTTTCCTCGAAAACTAAATCTGCATACGGGAAATCGTGAACCAAGACTAACTCGTGTTGCTGACAAAACTGTACCGCTTGTTTGAAAAAGTCTAACGACGCCACTGCCGTTGTCGGGTTGTGCGGATAGCTCAAGACCATCATTCGCGCGCGAGATAACACCTCATCAGGAATCGCCGCAAAATCGGGCAGAAACTGATTTTCCTCCCGCAACGCCATCGGATAAATTCGCCCGCTGGCCAAATAGACGCCTCCAGAATGAGACGGGTAGCCGGGGTCTTGCAGCAAGGCATAGTCCCCCGGATCGAGAACCGCCAGCGGTAGATGTGCCGTTCCCTCCTGGGAGCCGATCAGCGGTAGGACTTCCGTTTCCGGATCGACCGGAATGCCGTATTTGCGTTCGTACCAGGCGGCGGCGGCTTGGCGAAAGTCTCGAGTTCCGTGAAACAGTAGGTATTGATGGGTACTGGGATCGCGCAGCGATCGCGCGATTTCGTCGAGAACGAAGTCTGCTGCGGGCAAGTCTGACGATCCCAAGGACAAATCGATAAGATCTCGCTTGTGCGATCGCGCTTTGGCTTTGGCGCGGTCCATATCCGCAAAAACGTTGGTACGGAGGGGATCGAGGCGTTGGGCGAAGTGAACCATGAGAGGATAGAGAGGCCGGAGACCGAAGAGACGACGGGGTTAACGAACAACCGAGTCGATCAGTTCGCCGAGTTTGGGTTTGGTAATCGCCCCTTCTCGGGACTCGACGAGCTGTCCGTCTTTAAAAAAGCGTAGAGCGGGAACCCCTTCGACTTTATACGCTTTGACGGTGTCGGGGTTGGCATCGACTTCCAATTTCACGACTTTCAGGCGATCGGCGTATTCGGAAGCAGCCCAGTCGATCGACGGTGACACCAACCGACACGGACCGCACCAATTCGCCCAAAAGTAGGCTAAAACAGGAGTTTCAGACTGAACGACTTCAGCTTCAAATTGGGAATCGGTAATGATAACAGGACTGCTCATGTTCAAAAGAATCGACTGACGTTAACGATCGCGAGTTTACACAAACCTTTAAAAAGATAGTGTAAACCGATACTGTCTCGGCGTTAAAGCGTTTCGATGGCTTCAAACCTGAAGTTCTCCGAACTGTGGCGGGAAACGAGACCCCAAATTCGACAGCAAAGGGAAACTTCACGCGCGCGATCGCTCCCGACGCGATAAGTTTCCCTCGTTCCGTTATGGTTGACGGGTCAGACGACCTTAGAGGTTATCTAACTCTTTCCGCAGTTTTTCGAGTTCGTCATCGACTTCCGCCGAAGACGCTGCCGGAGTTTCTCCTTCGGGCAGTTGTTTGGGTTCGGAACCGCCGGTCAGCTGAGCTTTCATCGCCGCAAGTTCGTCGTCCACATCGCTACCCGATTCGAGCTGAGCGAACTGAGTTTCGAGATCGTTACCGACGAGTTCCCCTGCGGCTTGCGATCGCGCTTCGGCTTCGAGTACCTTCTCTTCCATGCGCTCGAAAGCACCCATCGCACTGCTAGTGCTAATCGAACCCATCGTGGTTTGCAGTTGCTCTTGAGCCTTCGCAGCTTGAATCCGAGCCTTGAGCATATTTTTCTTCGTCTTGGCTTCGGAAATCTTGCTTTCGAGCTGGACTAAGCTGCGTTTGAGGGTTTCGACTTGCTGCGATTGCGTATCGAGCTGGGTTTTCAGCGTCGCTGCGGTTTCGGCGTGAGATTTTTTGCGGACGAGCGCCTCGCGAGCGAGGGTTTCATCACCTTTTTGGAGTGCCAGTTGCGCGCGGCTTTGCCATTGATTGGATTGGCTTTGCGCCTGGTTGTACTGCTGTTGCGTTCGCTTTTGCTGGGCGATCGATTTGGCGACGGCTTGGCGCAGCTGCACCAAATCTTCCTGCATATCGATAATCGATTGCTCCAGAATCTTTTCTGGATCTTCCGCCTTGTTCACCAGATCGTTGAGGTTCGCTCTCACAACGCGGCTAATGCGGTCGAATAGTCCCATAACTCTCTATTTCCTTCTGGCGGTTGACAAATGAAGACACTCGCTCCTCTATCCAGTTTAACCAGTCAGCGCCCTCTTGGGAGAGGGGGAGAGAGGGAGAGAGGGAGAGGGGAAGAGGGGGAGAGGGGAAGACAAAGAAAACCCTGTTCCCTGTTCCCTGTTACCGATTCCCTGTTCCCTCTCAACTCTCAATTGTCTGCCCAGACTTCAGCGGAAATGCCTTCTCGCTCTAAGGTTTCGGCGAAGTCTTCGGCACTGGCGCGATCGTCTAAAGCCGCGACTTGGACTTTCGTTCCGCTGGGAAATTCTCGTAAATACGCATCGGGAACGACTTCTCGGACGCGATCGAGGGTCGCGACGTTACCGTTGTAATCGACCAGAACGAAGTAAAAGCCGTAATAATCGTCGTTTTGAGAAATCGCGGGTTCGGGACGAGGTTCGGCGTTTGCGTCGGTTTCGACGGTCGTCTCTTCGGCCGCATCGGAGGTGTTCTCGGCCTCGTCCGCAGGAGGATTGGATTTCGGAGCGAGTAAGGCGGAGATGTTGTCGAGAGTGTTTTCTTGCGGTGTCGTTCCCTGAGCTTGAGAGCCTTGTGGTGGCGTTTGGGGCGCGGGACGGGCTGAGGTGGGAGGTGGAATCGGTACGTCTACTTCGGGATCGAGGCCGCTGAGGGTATTTAAGTCGAGTTCGACGAATTCTTCAGAGGCTAAATCGGGAGAGGCCGGTAAACGGGGCGGGTCGTCGGCGGTATCGCTTTCTGAGGTATCGGTCGGCGTCGTTTCGGCTTCTCCGGTCGTGTCGCGACCGAAAAGCCTGTCGAATCCCAAGCGGTCTAAGCTGTCCGGGTTCGCCAAAACGTAGCCCAGGGTGGCACTGGCGGCCAAAAACAGCAAAATCGAACCGACTCCTAGCGGCGTCATCAGGCTTTTGGCCGATCGCTCTTTGGAGGTTTCGTCCACGGGTTCGATCTGGCTCTCGAGCAGTTGTTCGGAAGATTCGAGATAGTCTTGAGGGGGAAGGTTGGTGGCTGGGGTGTCGTCGGCGAGATTTTGAGGTGGGGTCGAGGTGCCGTCAGGGGTGGGAAGTTCGACCTGTTCGGGAAGGGGAGTTGGGTTCGATGGGGGAGTATCTGAGGCGGTTTCGGAGGTCGAGACGCTCGGTGTAGGGGTAGGCGCGAGGCGACCTTCGACGATTTTGACGGACGGGGGCGACACGGGCGTTCGAGAGGGAACGGATTTGAAGCGTTTGGCGGCGAGGCGATACCGTTCGAGTTCGTTGTCGAGCCGAACGTCCAAACTTCCCAAGGCCATCTGCAAAGCTGGATTTAACGAGGGCTTTGTAGCAACGGGGGCAAATTCGGTAGAGGACAGTTGACGCATGAATTTCGACTCCAGCCTTTCTCTCGATCGCGACGTGTAGAACAAACGGATATAGCTTTCCAGATTGCTTTGAGATTAGTTTAATCCGAACCTCCGTTGTCGTCTAGAGTGCTGGGTCGGCGTCGGGCGGCAGAATGGGTTAAGAAATTGGGAGATAAAGGTTTCAGTTGGTGCGATCGCCCTCGAGCGTTAGGAAAAGTTAGGAATTGCCGAGAGTTCTCGAAAATTTATGAGTTTTGAATCGATCGAACGTATTTTAAGCTCGCTTCCCGGTCTGTCTCCGTCGCCGGAACAACGGCAACTCGAGGCGATCGATCGCCTGTGGCCGGAGGTGGTGGGAGAGGCGATCGCCCGTTACAGTCGTCCGGTTCGGGTGTCCCGACAAGTGTTACAGGTGGCTGTGGCGACGCCGGTTTGGGCGCAACAGTTGCAGTTCCAGCGTGTTCGGTTGCTCGCAGCCCTCAACGCTCGTTTGTCGGCCTCTTTCAAGGATATCCGGTTTTCACCGGCTCTGTGGCATCGCCGCGACGCCGTTTCCGAGCCGACGCCTCAATTCGATTTGTCTCAGCATCCGAGCCAGTGGCAGCGTTCTCGATCGCCCTCACTGTCCCTCTCTTCGAGATTGCCTCGGGCAACAACGCCTCGCGAAGCCTTTGACGGGTGGGCGAAACGCCTCGGCGATCGCACGAAGGGACTCCCACTCTGTCCGCAATGTGGCTGTCCGACACCGCCGGGTGAGTTGCAACGGTGGTCGATTTGTGCCTTGTGTGCCTCTCGTTCGTTTGGCGAACCTGAGAATTGTTAGTGGTTTCGGGCGATCGAGACTTGATGTCGCAATCCTGTAAAGCAATGTAAATATCTAACTGAAATTGCCTCTCCAATTCTGTAGTTTCTTTAAAACTTAAAATACCCTAAACTCGATCCCCGTTATTTTTCCCCTGTTTTGCGCTAATGTATCGCTCGATACCAGCTATATTACGGAAATTTTATTAAAAGCAAAAAAACTTAATCAAAAAGCGCAAAACAGCTAAATTTTATATTTTCTTTGGGATCGAAAAATAAGTCTCGATCTACAATTAAGAGTAATAAAAGAGTTCAAAATTTTAAAGAACTTCTATGAAACCTCAAAGCTGCCCGATTTCAACCTGTCGGTCTTGCCGATACTACACCCCCGAAGGGCGTCGAGGAGGACAGTGCCAACAGCTTGGCGCTCCAGTTTGTGGAGGATGGAAAGCCTGTTCGCTAGGATTTCCACCGTTCGCGCCATCTTGGGAGTATCTAGAAAAATCGATGACGATCGTGTCCCACGAAGCGGTTCTGCACGATATCATCCACGAAGAAAAGCGTCCTATCCGGGTAAAACCCCTAAAAAGTGCCGTTTGAATTGGATTGGACGCGACATTTCACGCGCGGCACTCTAGTACGGCTTGTCTCGGAGTTCTATCGTTTTCGATTCTCGAATCGTCAACTCGAACGGCGATCGCCGTCAGCGCACCCTGTAAACTATCCCATCCAAAAATTCTCCCCCAGTCTCGAATAGCTGGGGGAGGCAAGTGTTCTCAGTGCGAGGCGTTGGTGTGACGCTCGACCGCGAAACGCCAGCTTAAGGAAGCCAAGGATACTGACGGAAATCAGGAGACCGTTTTTCCAAAAACGCTTGTTTCCCTTCAGCGCCTTCTTCCGTCATATAGTAGAGTAACGTCGCGTTTCCAGCCAGTTCTTGCAATCCCGCTTGTCCGTCGCAGTCGGCGTTAAAGGCCGCCTTGAGACAGCGAATGGCAATGGGGCTTTTTTGCAAGATTTCTCGGGCCCATTTCACGCCTTCGGTTTCTAGCTCTTCGACGGGAACCACACAGTTAACCAATCCCATTTCTAACGCCTGCTGCGCGTCGTATTGGCGACAGAGAAACCAAATTTCGCGCGCTTTCTTCTGACCGACGATGCGGGCTAAATAACTCGCTCCAAACCCGCCGTCGAAGCTCCCCACTTTCGGGCCAGTTTGTCCGAAGATGGCGTTATCGGCGGCAATGGTGAGGTCGCAGACGACGTGGAGGACGTGGCCGCCGCCGATGGCGTATCCCGCCACCAACGCGATGACCACCTTCGGCATCGAGCGAATCAGCCGTTGTAGGTCCAAAACGTTCAAGCGGGGGATGCCTTCGTCGTCCATATATCCAGCTTTGCCGCGCACGCTTTGGTCGCCGCCGGAACAAAAGGCATATTTCCCGTCGGTGTGGGGACCGGCACCGGTCAGCAAGACGACGCCGATTTCGGTATCTTCCCGCGCGTCTGCGAACGCATCGTACAGTTCGACGACGGTTTTCGGTCGAAAGGCGTTGCGTTTGTGGGGACGGTCGATCGTAATTTTGGCGATGCCGTCGCTTTTGTGATAGAGGATATCTTCGTAAGTTTTCGCGGTTTGCCAGTTCGCTTCCATGTAAGAGTTACGAGTTGCGATGTACGGTGATTTGGCTCGATCGAGCCGTTCTCCCCATCATCTCATTGCGGTGGCGTCGGGGTTTCGTCAAGGTTGCGGGGGCGTTTGCCGCTGTACGACGCGATCGGCAGCTAACAGGACGCTCATGGCGTCGATGAGGCGATCGCTTTCTCGGACTGCCCGTTCCGTTTCGTCACCAAAGGTACTGGTGGCTTGGTGAAACGCTTCGATGAGTTCTTGGCGGTCTTTGGTTCGGACGAGTTTCGCCAAGCGGGTAAAGGTTTCGGCCAGACGGGCGATCGCGTCTCGGCGTTCGGCGTTGGCTAACATGATATCGGCGTAGAGGGAGGCGTCTTGACCGAAAAGGCGACTCACCATATCGATACTCATACGGTAAATAGGACTCGAAAGGTCTAAACTGCGGCCGACGTCGATATTTTCGTCGGCCAGAAAAACGCCCAAACCGAAGGTGGAGAAATGGCGGATCGCCTGAATCGTCACCATCATGCGATCGTGTTCTTCCGGCGTGCAGTAGACCAAATCGCCGCCGTCTCGGTCCATTAACTCTACTAACCACTGCCAGGCATCCGGTTCTCGACCGGGACAGATGGCGACTTTTTGGGAAAGGAAGGATTCGACGCCAGGTCCGAACATGGGATGCAATCCCACCACTGGGCCGCTGTGGGCGTCTAACATCGTTTCGACGATGGGGGCTTTAATGCTGGTGATGTCGGCTAAAACGGCAGTGGGGGAGAGATATTTGGCGGTGTCGCGTACGATATCGAGGGTGCGATCGATCGGCACCGAAATTAACGCTAAATCCACATCGCCGAGTAAGGTTTCGGCGTCGTCCCAATCCGTGCGTCCCAGCAGACGGACTTCGTGTCCGGCGGTCTCGAACCGTTCTTGGAAAAACCGCCCCATCATCCCCTTACCGCCGACGATGGCGATGCGACGGGACGGTTCGCCCTCTGTGGTGAGGGGAGAACGGGCTAACGCCGCCGTGCAACTGGTGGCGACATTGCGCCAAACAAAAGCCGGAACCCCAGCCTTTTGGAGTTCCGACGGTTCGATTGTCGAGTCTTCGCTGAGTTCGTTAGGGTTCGATCGCCCTAATAATGCGATACGTTTTCCCAGCAGTTCCACAAGCTGGCGATCGAGATCTCGAAGGGAGTTTTCGCTCATCTAAATGTTTCAATTGTTTTCGACTTCCCGTCCGGCGAGGCTGTTGAGAATACTCGTTACGATCGACAACACGATCGACCCCACCAGTGCTGGAAGGAATCCGTTCACGGTAAAGCCAGCGGTGAAGTAGCCCACGAGCCAAATCCCGATGGCGTTAATGACAAACAGGAACAGTCCCAGCGAGACAATTGTAATCGGCAAGGTCAGCACGATTAAAATCGGACGTACGATAGCGTTGACTAATCCGAGAATCACGGCGGCGATGAGGGCGGCGGTCAAGCCTCCGGGGAGTGCTAAGCCGGGGACGATATAGGCCGTGACGACGAGGGCTAGGGCTGTTAGTAGCCAAGTAATGAGAAATTGCGGCATCGTTTTTCGTTTGACGCGACAGTCTCATTGTAACGCTGCCGATTTTTGCCTCTGGTGGGGTTTTCCGCCGTTGTGTCAGCCGGGGAGATCGTAACGGGAAACTCGACCCCGAAATCCTCTACGGGGTTTTTACAAAATAGGTTGGATGCGGCTGTAGGCGTCTTCTTGTAAGCCTCGGGCGATGCGGAAGAGTTCGCGACCGACGTGGAGATGGCGATCGTCGTAGTTGAGGGTAAAGTATTCTAACTCTTCGAGACCGTCGTGGACTTGATTGAGACAGTGGTAGATATCGGCGGCGACTCCAGCGAGGGAGGAGGGGTTGGGGGTCGATCGAAAGGTAGTTTGGGCGCGATCGAGAAACACGCGACATTGACTGAGATACATCGCGAAATTTTCCATCAACTCGTCGTCGAAGGGGTCGGCGGAGAGTTCGTCGATTTGCGGGTCGAGGGCGTCGAGGATGCGATCGAGTTCGAGATCGATGGGACGGTAAATGCGCTGAAGCCAAAACGCCACCAGTTCGTCAGCACTGCGGGAGGTTTGACGGGCGGTGCGAGGGTTGGTGGTGGAGGTCGAAGCCGTTTGCGATCGCTCGTAACGGGTCGATCGCGCGGTGGTGGCGTCTCGGCGTCGGTCGTAGGACTGACGAGAGGAGCGATCGCCGAGAACTTCGTAAGCGGCGTTAATGCGAACGATCGCCTCTTTGGCCGCGCGATCGGGGTTGCGATCGGGATGGAACAACTTCACCAAACGACGGTAAGCCTGTTTGATTTCGGCCTGCGTGGCAGACCGATGGACTTTTAAGACCTCGTAATGGTTTGGCTCGTTCCTCACGGGGGATTACGTCAACACGGCTTCCATGGTCAGTTGCGGGTCTTGGAACAGCGGCGTACTCAAGTAACGTTCGCCGAAGCTCGGTTGCACGACCACGATCAGTTTACCGTCATTTTCTGGACGTTGCCCGACGCGCACGGCCGCGCAAAGTGCCGCCCCCGTCGAAATTCCCGACAGCAAGCCTTCTTCGGAGGCCAGACGGCGGCCGTAGGCGATCGCTTCTTCGTCGGAAACGGCTACGACTTCGTCGATGAGACTCGAATCGAGAACTTCGGGAACGAAGCCGGCCCCGATACCTTGGATTTTATGGGGGCCGGGTTTACCGCCAGATAACACCGGACTGTTGGAGGGTTCGACGGCGATCGCTTGGAAAGAGGGTTTGCGTTTTTTCAACGCCTGGGCGATTCCGGTAATGGTTCCGCCGGTTCCAACCCCCGCGATGAGAATATCGACTTGACCGTCCGTATCGTTCCAAATTTCTTCGGCGGTGGTTTTGCGGTGGATTTCTGGGTTCGCCAGATTTTGGAACTGCTGCAACATATAGGCATTTTCCGTGTTGTCAACGATTTCTGACGCCCGTGCGATCGCCCCGCGCATTCCTTCGACACCGGGAGTCAGTTCGAGTTGGGCCCCGAACGCTCGCAACATGGCGCGACGTTCCACGCTCATGGTGTCGGGCATGGTTAAAATCAGCTTGTATCCCCTGGCGGCGGCGACCATTGCTAGGGCAATTCCGGTATTGCCCGACGTCGGCTCGACGAGAATCGTCTGGCCTGGAGTAATGCGTCCTTCTCGTTCGGCGACGTTAATCATGTTGACGCCGATACGGTCTTTTACCGAGGCGGCCGGGTTCATCCCTTCGAGTTTCATAACCAGACGAGCGACACAGCCTTCAGCTTGAGGAATCCGGTTGAGTTGGACCAGAGGAGTGTGTCCGACGAGTTCGGTGATATTGTTGGCGATTTTCATAAGTCGTTAGGATTGCAAAAAATTCGAGGACGAGATCGAGACGCCTCGAAACTCGCGCAGGAGTTCGATGGGTTCTCGAGAACTGCGAGGGCGCGTCCGCTGGTTCGGAGCGAGGGCCTCAGATGTAATACATGATATTGACTTGATGTCGCGCATCTCGCTGTTCTTTGAGATCCTGAAGTGTGTATTTTTGTAACACTGCTTGGGCGCGATCGCGAACTTCTTGCCAGATATCTCGCACGATTTCGCTTTCGACCGTGTGCGGGCGATCGCTGGCTGGGGCTTTTTGTCCGTTCGTGCCTTCGATACATTCGAGGGCTTCGAGAAGCGTGATTTTCCACGGTTCCCGTGCCAGGAGATATCCTCCCTTTGCTCCCCGTTGAGACCGAACTAAACCGCCCCGTCGTAACGTTGCGAGTAGCTGTTCGAGGTAGCGATCGGGGATGTTTTGTTGGCTGGCGATCTGCCGAATTTGTAACGGCTCCCCTTTGGCGTGATGGGCGGCAAGTTCGATTAGGGCCAGTAGAGCGTATTCACTTTTACAAGAAAGTTCCACGATCGAAGCCGAACCTCAAAGACTGCGGGTCGAGACGGTAGAACGCCTCAAAATTTTTTCTATTATACCCCGGTTCTCCAGTGGGGTTTGGTGTTTTTTGAGGGATGAGGTGATGAGGTGATGAGGTGAGGAGATGGGGAGAT
>NZ_JAQNCQ010000252.1:0-11116 GCF_028368005.1 Geitlerinema sp. CS-897
TAATTAAATTTATTCTACATTAATCGATCGCTCTATGTCAAGTTCTGCAAGCTTTACAGAATTTCGGCTTTGAATTTCAAATATCGAAATTGGGGTTAAATTAGTATTTTTTTGCATAACAAAATCGGAAGAGCCAGACTTCTTGAAACCTAGCTTTATTGGAAACGGATTCCGGATGAAACGCCTACGAAGTCAATTTTAACAGTAGAAAACTCCCCTACATAACCGATCGCAGCGAGTGACGAAACGCAGTATTTCCCGAATAGCCCGACAACTCAGCCAAGTCGTCCAACTCCCGAACCCCTTCGTACAACTGTCCGTTAATTTCCCAAGTCGGATAGGCACGAACGCCCGCCCGTCGACAAACCTCGGGTTTTGCGTTGGCACCTCGGGGGTCGCATTCAACGTACTCTACGATCTCGAAGGCTTCGCGTCCGAATAGCTGCTTCTGGCTGTAACAGTGAGGACACCAGTACGCCCCGAAGGTTCGCGCCCCAATCTCCCGTAAATGTCGTGCCAGTTCGATTTCTGCGGTTCCCGACTCCGTCGTCACGGCACGAGGCGCTTGTTTCGTCTCAGAAACGGATTCTGGCGTCGCCGCCACAGAAGGAGAAATATCGGCGTACAGTCCCGTCACGCCCACGAGGGTCGCGATCGCCACCAACGCACTCGCAAACAGCGGTCGTCCGGCGTCTTCCCAATCGCGGCCGAAGACCGCCAATCCGAACAAACCGAACGAAAACAGTGCCGAGGCAAAACAATACGGACAGAACTCGTGTAGTTCCGAGACTAACACGTAGGTTAAATAGCCGCTAAAGGCGGCCATCGCTGCCCCCCCAACGAGTAACGCCCATCCCGTCGTTCGTTCGATGCGATCGCGGCGGCGGCGGTTGTCTTCCGGGTCGAACGAGTAAGGGGCGAAGGCGAACACCGTCATCGCGGCGTATCCCAGGAAGCCGAACACCGTCAGCGGCAGTCCGAAGGCCATCGCGTAAGGGCTAGTCAACACGCGATCGCATCCTTCCGTGGGACAGATGGCGGCGATGTTGTTCGTCAGTTTCACCACCGTTAACACCGTGGTTTCGAGGGCCCCCAACAGGGCGATCGTCCCCATTATCGGGCGAGACCAACGATAGAATCGAGAGGTCGAACGTCGGCGAGTCATGGTGCTTCTCCGTGCGATGTTTCTCTAGATTTCCCAATTGTTAAGACGGTACTTTCTTATAAGACGGTGACGGGGCGATCGCCCCATCGCGATCGACGCTACTGTGGGCGGCATCTACAAACTGGCCGACGCGAATCGGATCGATGGGGGCTTCGATGTTGCCGTGTCGTTTCAGCGAACTCGAGACGATCGCGCCGTCGGCCGCTTGCATCAGTTCGGAAATATTTTCCCAGGTCGCCCCGCTACCGATGAGAACGGGCTTGTTACGGGCGGCGTGTTTGGCCAGTTCCAAATCTTCCAAACTCGGGGGCATTCCCGTGGCCATTCCCGAGAGGATGACCCCATCGGCCAAGCCTCGTTCGAGGGTCTCGCGCACCGTCAAGGTGAGGCTGGGAGTTCCCAGGGGTTGAGCGTGTTTGACCAACACGTCGGCAAAAATCTTCACGTCGCTGCCGAGTTCTCGGCGATAGCGCATCAAATCGTGGGCGCGGCCTTCGATGATGCCTTGATCGGTGACCATCACGCCAGTCAAGACGTTCACGCGGATGAACTTCGCGCCGACGCACGTCGCGATCGCCAGGCTGCTGTGGGCGTCGTTGCGGAGGACGTTCACACCGATGGGAATCGTGACGATACCGCGCAGCCGTTCGACGATCGAGGTCATGGCACTCACCACCGCCGGATCGACGCGGGAATTTGTAAAGGGTGCGTCGAAGAAGTTTTCAACGATGATACCGTCCACCCCCCCGGCTGCGAGGGCTGCAGCTTCGCGTTCGGCTCGATCGATCACCGCTTTGAGACTCCCCCCCCATCGCGGCGAGGAGGGTAACGGCAGTAAATGTACGACTCCAATAATGGGATTGGGGGTTTTGAAAATCTGCTCGAAGTCCACGTTTTTACTTGTCTCGGAGTCAGTGACTAGGGGTGTTCGTTGAAAGGGCTAACAGAAGCGGCGACCTGCGACGCTGTCGCTCGGTCACAGAAACTGGGGCGTTCTGGGTGAGTTTGCCCGTCGGTTCGCCCGTCGGGTCGGGTACGATGGCTGTCCATCTCAGTCGAACCCGGTATATCCTATTTGGATTATAGGGGTTTCAGTGCCGCTCGTTTACACTGGACAGGGTAGGACGCCAGGAGAAAACGCCCTTGAAACTCGCGTTGGTGGTACTGTTCGCGATCGCGGGATTGGCGATCGCCATCGAGATCGGCTTGCGAGTGGTGTTTGGGTTTGGCAAACCGCCATTGTACGTTGCCGACGACACGATCGGCTATCGTCTGGCACCGAACCAGCACACCCGACGCTTTGGCAACCGCATCGACATCAACCGCTACTCGATGCGGTCTGAGGAGGTCGAACCGATGCCGACTCCCGACACCTTGAGGGTGTTACTGCTGGGAGATTCCATCGCCAACGGGGGATGGTGGACCGATCGCGACGAGACGATTTCCGCCCGACTCCAACGGCGGTTAGCCCCGGTTGCGCCCCGCGTGGAAGTTCTCAACGCCTCGGCTAACTCTTGGGGACCGCGCAACGAACGGGCGTATTTGGAGAAATTCGGCACTTTTGGCGCTCGTGCCGTCGTACTTTCGATCAATACTGACGATTTGTTCGCCAGTGCGCCGAGTTCCGTCAAAGTGGGACGCGATCGCAGCTATCCCGATCGCTATCCTCGCTTGGCTTGGATCGAAGTTCTCTCTCGCTACCTCCTGCCTCAACCTGAATTTTCCGAACTCGAGACTCGCCTTCCCGAAGATAAAGATATCGTGGGGGCAAATTTGAGGGCGATCGCACAAATTCACGATCGCTTACTTGCCGAAAACGTCGTCTTTTTACTCGCCATGACTCCCCTCAAACGGGAATTAGGAGAACCCGGCCCTCGCGATTACGAACTCAAAGCTCGACAACGATTGTTAGAACTCACGCAACGCGATCGAATTCAGTATATCGACTTTCTTTCGTCCTTCAATCGCGTCGAACCTGTCGAAACCCTTTATCGAGACCATATTCATTTGAGTCCGGCTGGCAACGAACTGGTGACCGAAGCGATCGCACAAAAAATCGAAATTGAAATTGAAATTGAGTGAAAAATTTTTAAAAAATCATAGATTTAATAATTACAAAAAAATATTTAAACGCTTTTTAAAACATTCATAAATCGAATATAAATCTCTCAAGATATTCTTTCCAAAAAAGCGATCGCATCAATTTTAAAGTTTAAATAAATTTTCAAAAAAATCTCCCCAACTGCCAGAACCGTCGAGCTACAGTTGTGAGAGGACTGTTCTCAAAGTTGGTATGACCCCCGATGAGTAAAACCCCCACCCCCGTTCCATTTGTCGATTTACACGCCCTGCACCAATCCCTTCAAGACGAGATCGAGCAGGCCGTTCGCGACGTTCTCGATCGCGGCGACTTCATCCTCGGCCGAGCCGTCAAAACCTTCGAGGGAGACTTCGCCCGCGCCTGCGGCGTGTCCTGCGGCATCGGCGTGTCCTGCGGCACCGACGCCATCGCCCTAGGACTGCGTGCCTGCGGCATCGGAACGGGGGACGAAGTCATCGTTCCCGCCAACACCTTTATCGCCACCCTCATCGGCGTCTTACACGCTGGAGCGACGCCCGTTCTCGTCGATTGCGATCCCGACACCGCCCTAATGGATCTCGAGGCAGCCGAACGCGCCATTACACCGCGAACCCAAGCCCTGCTTCCCGTTCACCTTTACGGACAAATGGTGTCCCCCTACGGTTTACAGGCGATCGCGACCCGACACGACTTACTCATCTTTGAAGACGCCGCCCAAGCCCATCTCGCCCACCGAGACGGCTATACCGCCGGGTCGGTGGGAATGGCGGCCGCGTTTAGCTTCTATCCCAGTAAAAACCTCGGAGCCGGAGGCAACGGCGGCATCACCGTCACCCCCAACGCCCACATCGCCGAACGCCTGCAAGCCTTGCGAAACTACGGCGCCCCTCAAAAATACGTCCACGCCTATCGCGGTACAAACAGCCGCCTCGATACCCTACAAGCTGCGATCCTCAACGTCAAACTGCCCCGTTTACCCGAGTGGAACCGCCAGCGCAACGAGGCCGCTCGACGCTACGACCGACAGCTCGAACCCTTACGGGAATCGGGGATCGTTCCCATGAGAAACGACAGCGATCGCGGCCACGTCTACCACCTCTACGTCGTCCGCGTCACCGACGAATCGCCGCTAACCCGAGACGAACTGGCGGCCGAACTCGAACAACAGGGAATTCAAACCGGAATTCACTACCCGATCCCCTGCCACCTCCAACCAGCCTATCGAGACCTCGGCTACGAGGAAGGTCGTTTTCCCCACGCAGAAACCCTCTCCCGTCAAATTCTCTCGCTGCCGATGTTTCCCGGCTTGAGCGAAGCGCAAATCGATCTCGTCGTCCGAGCGATCGAAACCGCCGTTCGCCATCCCGTTTCGGCCGCGCGATCGTAAACTCCTAAGAACATCTCTTCGTACCAATAGTTTAGATAGAACTCGCCTTTTAAAACTCGGTCGAACACTCGATGCCATGAAGCTACAAACGACTCTCAAATCCTCCTTCGATCGCTATCCGAGCGAACTAATCCTCGGCCTCTTGCTGGCGTTGATGTACCTGCCGACGATCGCCTACTGGTACGACGGTTGGCTCAACAAAAGCATCAGCCTCGAACACGAATACTTCAGCCACGGCATCATCGGCTTACCCTTCGCCGCGTACATCGTCTGGACGAAGCGCGATCGCTGGCAAGCCCTCAGCGATCGCTTCAATCCCCTCGGCGCCGTCTTGCTCGGTTTGGGGGGCGTCCTGTACGTCAGCCAAATGCCCGATTTAGTCAACCTGTCCTTTCCCATCGTCTTAGCGGGATTGTGTCTGGGCTTAAAAGGCCGTCCCGGCTTTCAACTCATGGCCTTTCCCTGGCTGCTCGTCTTACTGGCGACCCCCAACGACCTACCTTATCTCATCGCGCCCGTTTCCCTTCCCCTACAAAGCTTCATCGCCGGAACAGCCGGATTTATCCTGACTCAATGGGGATTGGACGTCACCGTTCAAGATATCCTACTTCTCGTCGGCGGTCGCGTCGTCGAAGTCGCGCCCCACTGCGCCGGGTTCAAAATGCTCTTTACCACCTTCTACGTGGCATTGATGCTGCTGTACTGGACGGGGGCGTTAAAATCGCGCAAAACGACCGTGGTGTTTCTCCTGTGTGCCGTTCTCATCAGCGTCGTCACGAACATTTTGCGAAACACCTTCTTAACCCTGTTTTACGGAACCGGACGAGACGAATTGTTCCACTGGCTGCACGAAGGTTGGGGCGGCGACGCGATCTCGGCGCTCATGTTGTTAGCCTTGATTCCAACACTGATGGCGATCGAGCGGTTGCGCGACGCCCTGTCCGGTTCCGACACCGTCGAGTCCGTTTGATGTGAACGTATCCATCCCTTCGAGACTGCTTGCTGTTCGTTGTCAACGCAAATCGTGGAAAAATCCGCCTCTTTTGTCCCTCAATTTCTTCGTCGGTCGTCGCCCTTTGCTGTGGTGGCGATCGTCGCGTTCGCACTGCTGTTGTTAGCGGTCGCCGTTCCCAACTACGTTCGGGGAAAGCTGCCGTTTCGCCAACCCCAACCCGTCGATCTCAGCGGGTTGAAACAACTCGACGACACCGGACTCGAACTGTCCGGATGGACGACGGTAGACCTGAGAACTGTCAATTTAGGATCGGGCGCGTGGGTCATGCAAACTCTGATGGAGGACGACACCGCCTCGACCGCCGACTCTCCCGCCCCGGCGACGCTGTTACTGCACCCCCAACAGGGACAAAGCGGTACGCGATCGCAGCCGCAGATGGAGTGGACGGACATTCGCGGTTTGGGAAACGCTCAGGGAGATTGGAAAGAAGACCGCCAGCGTCAGTTCGCGTTCGAGGTGACGGCCGACGACGGCACGTCCGCCACCGTCACGACGCGATTTTTCCGAGGTTGGACGACTCAAAAAACCTACGCGATCGCCCAATGGTACGCTTGGGAAACCGGCGGCCATCCCAACCTGACGCACTGGTTTCAAGCCGACCGTCGGGCGCGATTAGACGGTCGCCGTCAGCCTTGGGTCGCTGTCTGTCTGATGACGCCCATCGAACCCCTCGGCGACATCGAAACCGCCCGTCCGCTTCTCGAACGTCTGGCGTCACAGGTGCAGGAACAGTTAATGGAAAACGCGTTCGTCGAACCGTCTCGAGTCGGGTCGTAGAACGTCGTTCGAGTGGGTTTCTTCCCCCGAAGGAAGACGTCGTGCTTTAAGGAATCGTTGCATGGGACAGGTGGTACGGAAACCGAACGGGCGATCGCTGGTGGCAGTCCTCACAGAAGCCGTCTTGGTAACGTTGTGGGGATTGCCACTCGGCCGCGCGATCGCCCAACCCACACCAAACATCGCCCCACCCGAGATCGCCGACGAAGAACTCGACCTCGATACCGTTCCCGAGAGTCTGCCCGTGTGGTTGCGCTTGCAACTGTCCGGGGAAATCCAACACCGCCAGATGGTGGAATATCTCGACCGACACTCGAGCGATCGCCCCGCGACACCACTGGACTTGTCTCCACTTTTACCCGAGTCTCCCAGTCGTCGCGGTCCCCTGAGTGGAGATAACTGGGAGGTGTATCGACTCGCACCCGGCGACGCCATCTCGGTCGTCGTCCAGCCCCCCTTTCAAGATCTGACCACCAGCGCCGAAATCTCCTTTCAAGGGACGATTTTCATACCGTTGCTGGGAACCGTTTCACTACAAGGACTGACGGTCGAAGAAGCCCGACAAAAACTGACGCGCTTACTCAACAACTACGTCGTCAACCCCGACGTACAAGTGGTGTTGGCCGCTCCCCGTCAAGCCCAAGTCACCGTCACCGGAGAAGTGGCGCGTCCTGGGTTTTTCCCCGTAGCGCCCAACGCCCCCCTCGTGCAAGCGCTCCTCACAGCGGGAGGCGTTACGATCGAGGCGGACTTGCGCCTTGTTACCGTGCGACGCACCCTCGACGACGGAAGAATTTTGTCTCAAACCCTCGATCTTTACACACCACTGATCGAAGGCACGTCGATTCCCGATTTGCGTTTGCGAGACGGAGACGTGATTTTCGTTCCTCGTCGCGATCGCACCTTTGCCGGAGATTACAACCGCCAAACCATCGATCGCTCGGCGCTAGCAGCTCCCCAGCAAGAACCCATTGCCGTTACAGTCGTCGGCGAAGTCGCCCGGCCGGGATTTTACGACTTTCCACCCGTACCGTCCCCAGCCCTCGATACAGCCATTCTCGCCGCTCAAGGCACGAAAGTCTCGGCGAACTTACGGCGCGTTTTGTTGCGCCGCACCCTAGCCGACGGAACGACAGTCGAGCGAGAAGTCGATCTGTTTTCGCCCCTCGTGTTCGGCGAACCCCTACCAGAAGTATTTCTCGAAGATGGAGACGTAGTGGTGGTTCCCGAACTCACAGCCGAAGAACGGCAAGCGTACCAACTCGATTTGGCGGCGCGATCGACGTTAGCCCAAAACCAGATTATCGTGCGCGTTCTTAGCTATCCCGCCAACGCGACCAATACCCAAGCGCTGCCCAACGGTAGCACCCTCGCCGACGTTCTCAGCGGGATTCCCCTAAACACAGCTCGTTTGAGTCGCGTGGCGGTCATCCGCTTCGACGAGACCCTCGGGGAAGCCGTGACGACCTATTACAACGGACGGGAAGCGATCTTGGGCAATCCCGAAGAAAATCCGATCCTGCAAGATAAAGATGTGGTCGTCGTCGGACGTAACTTTATTGCCGCCGTCGGAAATTTCTTCAATAACTTTACCCAACCGTTCCGCGACGTTCTCGGATTTTTACTGTTTTTCGACCAACTCTCTAATAGCGCCGATAACTTGTTCCGTCCCACCGGAAACAATAACAACAATTAGCGAACGACCGGTTACCACCGATGAATCCGCGAAAACTTCATTGTCGAGACGGGCGATCGCGCCCCGAAACCCCTCTCGAGTCGCTTAAGATAAAAATAGTCGCACGCAGGTAGATCGCTCGTGGCTCCTTCTATCGTCAAACGATACAGTATCGCCTTTAGCAAATATAAAATCGCAGGCTTTGGCGTCTTTGCCCTTGCCGTTGGCGTTGCCGGATTGATGGGATTACAAGAACCCCCTCCCCCCACCTACAAAGCAACAGGGGTGATGAGTTCGAACGAACAACCCGTAATTTTATCCGAGACGGGGCCGGCCATTCAAGAGCAAGGACGACAAGCCTTAACCCAGGATTACCTTATCGACGACGCGACTGCCGAAGCCGTCAGCGAACAGATCGGCGTCCCTCCGAGACAAGTGAAATCCGCTAGACTCCGAACCCCCGCCTCGGACGAGCCACAATTCTATCGCGTCGCCTATACCGATTCGACCCCCGAACGAGCGTCGATGGTGGTGAATTTGCTGATGGAAGCCGCCATCGAAAAAAGCTACCTGCTCAACACCTCTCGCCTCCAAGCCCTCATCGATGCCCTCAACGAACGCTTGCCCGAAATTCAACAGGAACTTCGAGAAGCTGAAGACCGTCTCGTTCAGTTCGATCGCATTGAAGGGGCGGCGATTACCCTCGCCAAAGACGGTTCTCTCGTCGGACAGATTCGCGCCAGCCAGCAGCAACAAGAACAGTTGCGCTTGCAAATCGAAGAAATGGCCGCCCAAATGGACAGCCTCGAGCAACAGTTGGGATTGAACGTCACCCAAGCGTATGTTTCCTCGGCTCTCAGCCGCGATCCCATCATCAATAACTTGCGGGCGCAACTCTACCAAGTGGAAACACAACAAGCACTGCTCGTTCAGACGTTACGACCGCAACATCCCCAGATGGTGGAGTTACAACGCCAGTTCGACGGGTTAGAACGATTGTTCGTGCAGCGAGCGGTCGAAGTCATCGGCGGCGAGGGGATTGCGATTCCGCTGTCGAACAGTCGAGCGATTCGCCAAGCGAGCAGCCTCGATCCCATGCGCCAAGAAATGGCCGCAAGGCTCGTGCAGTTGCAAACCGAGCGGGACATCCTAGATCGCAGTTTAGCGCAAGCCGGACGCCTCGAACGGGAATTAAAAGCGACCTACGCGAACTTACCGGATTTGGAACTCGAACGCCAGCGCTTGCAGCAGGAAGTGTTGTTACACAAAGCTCTCTCCGACCAATTACAAGCTCAACTGGTGGATGCTGAAGCGGCCAAAGCTGAAACGGTGAGTAATTTGACGATCGCCCAGGAAGCTCAAGTCGTCGAGCAGAAGGAAGATCCGCCAAACGTGGCGATTTTAGTGCTGTTAGGGGGCGGTGTCGGATTGGCAGCCGGGGGCGCGTTAATTTTCTTGCTATCCGCCCTCGAAGGACGGTTTTACACGGTCGAGGAAGTGCGCGGAGCGTTACAGGAACGCGACCTGTTGCTGTTGGGAACGTTGCCTCACGTGGTCACAGAGGAGTTCGGCGACGAGAGCAAGATGCCCGTCATCGTGGCACCCGATTCTCCTTATTTGGAGCATTACGAGCGCTTCCGCAGCAACTTGCGGCGAGTGGAAGGGGGAGCGCCGAAAGTGGTGCTGATAACCAGTGCCAAGGCCGGAGAAGGAAAGACGTTTACAGCCTACAATTTGGCGATCGCCTCAGCGCGAGCTGGAAAACGGACGCTACTTGTAGAAGCCGATTTGCGATCGCCCTCGAAGGCCGAATCGCTGAAAGTGGCGCTCGATCCCCACAGTCTCATCGAACCCTTACGTCACTATCGCGATTTCCAAAGCGGGATGCGCTTCGTTCCCCAAGTGGAAAACCTCTATACGATCCCCAGTCCCGGACCGCAACAGCACGCCGCTGCGATTATCGAATCGAGCGAGTTAAGGCGGTTGTTGAGTCAAGCCCGCGTTCAGTTCGATTTCGTCGTCGTGGACGCCCCGTCCTTGAGTCAGTGTAACGACGCGCTGTTGCTCGAACCCTACACCGACGGAATGATTCTCGTCGCTCGCCCCGGCGTGACCGAAGGCGGCTTACTGGCAGAATACGCCGAAATGCTTGAAGAGGCAGAAGACCGCGTGCGCGTGTTGGGAGCGGTCATCGACGACGCCGAGATCCCTGTGGAGTTCCCGCCTCACGTTTCGCCTGAAGACGAAACCGAGGTGACGGACTCGCCCATGCCGTTTTACGAGTTATGGGAAACCGACCGGTTAGAAGACGAGGAGGTTTCCAACGGTGCGACCTCTCGCTCGTCCGTCCCTCAGGACGTTCCCTCCCGCCGGTCTTAGGTGTTAGTAAGTAGGCTCGACCCAGACAGAAATGGCTCAGAACAACCGCATTTACACCATCGATAGGATGGGCAATGCCCACCGACCTCTACATTGAGTGTGGTTAACGCTGAAGTGCGTAAGTCCTACGGCTATGGCAAACATCGCGGGTAGTGCTGCACTCTAATGATGCCGATCGGTCGAAATCATTGCCACGGAAGGATTTAACTTGTGATACGGAATCCGTTCCCGATACGCTAGGTTTCAAGAAGTCTTCACCACAGAGACACAGAGGACACAGAGAGAGACTTGTCAGGTCGGGCAAAACCAGTATTTGAGTCCTCGACTCCGCTCGGACTCAACGCTTCGACTCCGCTCAGCGTTGAGATGCGGATTCCGTATGACTTCCGATCGCTACCATCTAAAATGCGGGAATTCCCCTCCCGTTATATCCGACAGGATTAGCGGGAGGGGAATTCCCGCCAACAAACGAACTGCCCGACAGGGCATCCTTATTTCGGGCTTGCTGAACAAAACTGAAATGTAGACCCAGTAAGGATTTTGGGACTTTTTTTCAGAAAATGGTGCAAGGTTTTCCGATCGAGAAGCTCAAAAACCTTGGATTTTCGTCGGCGATTACCGATTCAATTGGGAAGCTA
>NZ_JAQNCQ010000253.1:0-26763 GCF_028368005.1 Geitlerinema sp. CS-897
ACCGAGTCCTTGCTGAATGTAGGAGAGGGGTTTTGAAGAAATCAAGTCGGTCTGGCAAATCCCTACAGACGACCTCCAGGGCAGCGATCGACGATATTCCAGAAGCCTTACGAGACGCACCCATCCCCGCAACGGCCCCCCATCGGCGAAAAAAGGCGGCATGGGTTGGGCGATGCGAAGTCTCATGGCACTGTCTGGCGTTGGCGTTCTTGCCTTCGGAACAGTACTGTGGTTTGTCTGGCAATCCGAGCGATCGTTTTTTGCCCGTTCCAACGCCCAATCCGAAGAAACTGCCGAATCCCAATTCTCAGACACCACCGAACCCACTCCAGAAGACGATAACCTCCTCGGACATCTCCCCTACGAGGAAGCCCCCAAAGACGACCTCGAACCCATTCTCGCCGACGGGAGCCTCAAACTCCGCCGCGCAGCGGCAGAAGCCTATTTAAAAATGAAGGAAACCTAAAAAATAAAAATCCAAGATCGTTCCTCTGAAATTTCTCTTGTTAAAGGATAGCTATTCATGACTGAAGTTTTTGAAAATGTACGCCAGCAGTTCGACAATGCTCCCTATCCTCGTCATCCTTTAGAAGCCTCTCCTAAAGATACACCTCAGACTCTCTACAAGCATAACTGTGCGACAGCATTTTATTATCGCAATCGACAGGTTATCGACCCTCAAAACCTAACAATCCTAGATGCAGGTTGTGGGAGTGGTTATAAAGCACTCGCACTCGCACTTGCAAATCCAGGAGCTAAAATCGTTGGAGTAGATTTTTCCACAAGATCGATCGAACTTGCAAAAAAACGCCTTCAATATCATGAAATAAAAAATGCAGACTTTCACACTCTTTCTTTAGAAGAAGTAGCCAACCTAGGAATCGAATTTGATTATATTAACTGCGATGAAGTTCTCTATCTCCTGCCCGATCCTGTAATCGGATTACAAGCACTAAAAAGCGCTCTTAAACCCAATGGAATTATCCGAAGTAATTTACACAGTCAGTTTCAAAGATTTCGGTACTTTCGCGCTCAAAAACTCTTTGAAATGATGGGATTGATGGAGGAAAACGTTACAGATGGAATGGCGATCGATCTAGTGCGAGATACGATGAATGCCCTTAAAGATTTCGTCGATCTCAAAACTTATACGTGGGGAGAAAAATTGCAAAATAATGAAGAAGGAATTTTAGCCAATTTTCTCCTACGCCAAGATCGGGGCTATACGATACCACAACTATTTGACATCCTCGACCGCGTGGGGTTGGAATTTATTAGTATGGTAAGCTGGCGACAATGGGACGTCATGGATTTGTTTGAAAATCCTGACGACCTTCCAGCATTTTTGGGGTTGAGTTTACCCGAGACCTCTATTATCGAGCGCCTCCATCTATACGAACTCATTCATCCTAACCACCGCTTACTTGACTTCTGGTGTGGAAATCCCGGCACAAGTCAAGCCAAAATTCCCATTGAAAACTGGACACATTGGGATAAAGTACGAGTTCACCTCCATCCTTTGCTCCAGAATTCTTCGACTAAAGCAGCTTTGGAAGCTTGTCTACGCCAACATCGCGGATTTTCCCCTAGCGAGTACTTACCGATTCCCGGTCTGTCCAATGTGTTTGTCGATAGTGTTACGGCGACAGGTTTGTTACCCCTCTTCGATAAACCCCAAACGATGCCAGACCTCGTGACGTTTTGGAAAAAAACTCGTCCCCTCAACCCCATTACCCTCGAACCGACGACGCCGACTGAAGCCTTTGATGCCGTGCGAGATTTACTGGTCACGCTCGAAGATCTCGGATTCGTGATGCTGGAGGGGACAGGATAGGCTGATGGCCGTCAGGGAAGGCCGGGAAGAGACTGTTAACTAAATCTCTTCCCTCAAGAGTTCCTCGGGAGCTTCCTCACCCTCCTATTGGGGAGAGGTACGAGGCTCTCTGCCCCTACTCCTCAGCTCTCCAAAAAAAATTTCCTGGTGGGTGATATGAAATTCCCCCGACGTGGGTAAGTTAACTCCAGGAGCGGAAAGTCAAGCATCCCAAGCCTGAAGGAGAAGCAGCAAATGAAAACTGAATTTAAAGCCAAATTCATCCAACACCTGAGTCAAAAAGAGCGCGAAGAAGGTTTCACCCTGATCGAACTGCTTGTCGTCATCATCATTATCGGTATTCTGGCAGCTATCGCTCTGCCGTCTTTCCTCAACCAAGCGGCGAAAGCGAAGCAGTCTGAAGCCAAAAACACCGTTGGTGCAGTGATGCGCCAGCAACAAGCCCAACGTCTGGACAAAGGTAAATTCTCGTCCGACATGGTGGAACTGGAAGCAGGTCTGCCCAGCCAAACCGCCAACTACACCTATAATATTGCTACAGACGTAACCACCACAGCTCTCGTTAACGCTGTTCCCTCAGACCCAGCAGCACTACGAGCTTACGCAGGTGGTGTTGTGGTCTACGGTTCCGGTCAAACTGCAGCGAAAGCTTGCCAAACCACCGAAGCTAGCGGTACACCTCCCACTGTTAGCCTTACTCCAGGTGCCACGGAAGCCACAGCTGCAGCGAGCTGTGCGAGTACCAACCACGACATGAAGTAAGATAGATACGTGGTAGTCATGAGGAGTAATGCTACTTTGGTTTTTGAATCCTTGCCACGGAAGGATTGTGACCGACCCGCATCATTAGAATGCAGCACTACCAGATACGTAACTTACGCCTAACGTCTGTTTCGTTTTAAGTCTTGCAAAAAATGATTGAAAAAGCGATTGAGTGAAAGGTTATGCTCGATCGCTTTTTCGTGCGATAGCCTGATTTCAAATCTTGTTATGGTGAAATCGTTACGTTGAACCCTTTGACAACTGTGAGTTCCCCTATTGCCTCGTCTACCTTCGATGCCTTCTATCGAGGCGACTATGCCGAAGCCGCTATAGCTTTTGAAAATGCCATAGACGGTGCTCCAGAACAAACCCAGTATTACGCCTATCTCGGTCTCGCCTACCTGTTGCAGGGCGCTGAAGCTGAAGCTCAACTGGCCTGGATGACCCCAGAAATTGAAGGACTCTCCGACAACTGGGGGCGAGAACTTTCAGACGTTCTACAACAAGAAGTCCAACAACTCGATCCGAAACAGGCTTGGCTCCTGCGCCAACACCTTCGAGAACTCGTTCCCGACGATTTAGAAAATCTACTGAAACTGCTACAACTATCTCTGAACTCGAACTTATGGGTGGACGGCGATCCTCTAGTAGAACAAGTATGTCATTGCCTCCAAGTCACCGCGATCGATGGCGTTCCCCAAGAAGCCCTGTGGAATACTCTCGATCGCCTTCTCGAACAGACTCCCAACCTTCCCGAGAGTTTAAACTTGTGTCGCATTGCAGCCACTCGCCTCCTTTCCACTTCCCAATTTATCGATCGACTGCTCGATCGCGCTAAACACCTCGAATTCGCCAACCAGAACCCAGATGCTCTGCAACTCGGACAACTCTGTCTCGAACTCGACGCAAGTCACTTCCGGGCGCTCGTTGAAACTGCACGATTTTTCCAAAATAGTTGGGACAACATCACTAGCTTTGACTATCTCGATCGCGCGATCGCTGTAGCCGAAACCCTTCCCCAAAAAATCCTCGCCTCTCACCTCAAACTCCGAGGATTGATGCGAGCGGCCGGATACTGGCAACAAGCTAAAACCCTCTACACCGAACACCGACGAGATCTGGCAACCCTCGTTACCAACCTCGACGACATCTCTCTCGACTTTGCCTCTCGCATTATCACTGCTGGGTCGATGATGGCCTACTTTATCGACGATCTCGTCAGTTACCGCCAACTGCGAAACCAAATTAGTGCCGCCTGTCAACACCACCTGCACCAGCATCTGAGCGATCGCGTCAGTCGATACCAACAACGCCCCACCTCCGGACACCGCGACGTTCTCAAAGTTGGCTATCTGTCCGAATGTTTTCGCCAGCATTCCGTGGGTTGGTTAATGCGATGGTTGTTGCAGCACCACGATCGCGATCGCTTTGAAATTCACCTCTACTCACTCCAGCATACTGGAGACGCCCTCCAACAAACTTTCGCCGCTGCCGAAAGTCCGAACTTTCACGAACTTCCCTACTCCGCTCTTACTGTCGCCGATCGAATCGATCGAGACGAGATCGATATTCTTGTCGATCTCGACAGTGTGACCTCCAACTGTGGTTGTTCTGCCCTCGCTCTCAAGCCAGCACCCATCCAAGTTACCTGGCTGGGGTCAGATGCCTCGGGTATCCCTGCTGTCGATTACTTCATCAGCGATCCCTACGTTCTCCCCGAGGATGCCCAAAATTACTACAGCGAAACGCTCTGGCAACTTCCTCAAACCTATATTGCTGTAGATGGCTTTGAAATTGGCGTTCCTACCCTGCGGCGCGATCGCCTTGGTATTCCCCCCGACGCTGTAGTGTACTTCAGTTCTCAAACTGGCTACAAACGCAATCCCGATAATATTCGCCTGCAACTGCAAATTTTGCGGGAGGTTCCCAACAGCTTTTTTCTCATCAAAGGTGCTTACACCAATCTCGACTCCGTGCGGCGCGCTTTTGAAGAACTGGCAGAGGCCGAAGGTGTTGCCCGCGATCGCCTGCGATTTCTCCCCACTGCCATCTCCGAAGCCGTTCACCGAGCTAACATCGGCATCGCCGACGTCGTTCTCGATACCTATCCCTACAACGGCACGACCACTACGCTAGAAACTTTATGGGTAGGCGTTCCCGTTGTCACGAGAGTAGGGCAGCAATTTGCCAGTCGCCAGGGATACACGCTTTTAAAAAACGTCGGTGTCGAAGCGGGCATGGCTTTTACCGATGAAGAGTACGTCGAATGGGGGGTTCGCCTGGGGAAAGATACCGAACTGCGAAAAACCGTGAGCCAACAACTGCGCGACTCCCGAAAAACAGCGCCGTTGTGGAACGCCCGACAGTTTACGCGAGAAATGGAACGTGCCTATGAGAGAATGTGGAAACTGCGGTGAGTTTGAGTTCGCTCAACTGTCACCTGTTGTTTGACGTTCGCGCACCACATCCCGATAAAACTGTTCTAAAGCTTCAACACAGGTCGTATCTTCATAGACGCGATCTTGGTTTTGGCGAGTTTTAGCAATAATTTCCTGTCGCCAATCCGAATCGAGTCCCAACCGGACGGCGATCTCAATATATTCGGCTTCGGTAGTGGCGATCGTCTCCGTAACGCCGAGCATTTTTAAAATGGCGTAGGAATGGCGACCCCGCATAAATTCACCGGGACAGGTAACGATCGGTAAATTACAAGCAATCGCTTCGAGGGTGGTATTGCCTCCCGACCAACTGAAAGTATCGAGGTAAATATCGGAAACTTGATTTAAGTTCCAATAGCTGACTTGGTCGAGTCGGGGGAGGATTTTACAAAAGCGATCGCTCTCCAAGCCAAACGCAGAAAATGCCCGATCTAACCGACAGCGAAAAAGTTCGGTTACGGCAGGTCGATCGTGGGATAAAAAAGCAAATTGTGCTTGGGGAACTTGACGCGCAATTTCAGCAAAAATATAATCATATTGAGGTAGATATTTATAAAGAGATTGACAAGATAAATAAACAATTGAGTCATCTCTTAAATGAAAATTATTGCGAGTTTTATTTGTTATAGAAACTTTGGGTTTTTCATAACACATACCAATGTTCGGCAATAAAAACAAAGTTTCACTGTAATGTTCTTGGGCATTTTTCGGCTCCATTAACTCGCAGGATAAGAAGTAATCGACTGTGGGAAGTCCCGAAGTGACAGGGTGACACCATGTCGTGCATTGAACGGGAGCCAGACGCATTGCCGCCAATAAAGTCGATTTCGGATACATTCCAATATCTAAAAAAATAAGAATATGAAGATCGTCGTTGAAAAGGTATTGGGCAATGTCTTCCACCTTAGCATCCTTGAACTGTCGAAAAGAATAGCTGTATTGTTGGAATCGTTTTGATTCAGCATCTTCTTTCGGTCCGAGATGGTAACTGTAAATTTCAAAATCTTGAGAATCTGCGTGTTTTAACCATCCTAAACAGAGTTTACTAACTGAACTTGACTTCATAAAATAAGAAACATAACCAATGCGAATTTTGTCGTCCTTTAATAACGAAGGCATTAGCTTCGGCTTTACCCAATTGGGGTAGTTTGCAGCTAGAACTTTATAAACAAAGTTTCCATATTCTTCTTGGTATTCTCGATCGTTTTTTCCTTGATAAGCAAGATAAAAATTGACGTGCCATCCTACTCCAAACAAAATACTTTTTTTTGTTTCTGAGTCAGTTAAATTTGTTTGTCGAATTAATTGATGTAAAGATGTTTTGAATTTATGTCGATAAGTTTCAATTTGTTCGAGACTTTCGTACAAGATCGGGAGTTCCAAATCTTTCTGCAGAGTTGCTCGCTGGAGATTATCGTTTAGACGTTCGTCATCTGAATCGATCTCAGCAGCGTTCTGATAATAATAAATTGCTTCGTTTAAACGATCTTGCATCATTAAAGAATTACCCAAATTGAGATAGATCCCAAAAAGAGGTAACTGTTGTCGTAGTGCTTGATGATAGACAGCTTCAGCTCGAGAATATGCTAAATCTTGATAGTAAATGTTGCCAAGATTGCTATAAGCTTCGAGAAACTGTTTGTCGAGATCGATCGCTCGTTCGTAAGCCTCGATCGCTTGTTGAGTTTGCCCTAGTTTTTCCCAAACTAACCCCAATCCATAATGGATATTGGCACGATTTTTATCGAGTTCGAGACAGTGTTGTAACGTTATCAGTGCCTCATTAGGGCGATCGGTGACATAATACAACATCCCCAAATTAAACCATGCTTCAATCCTGTTGGGATCGCGTTCTATCACCTCTTGATAAGCCAGATCCGCAGCATCGTAATCTTTCTGTTCGTATAATTGAACTGCCTTATTAAACATGACATCGACTAACGGCGAATCTAGCGAATTCCTCAGTTGTTTTAATAGACGAACGACCTCGGGCTGTTGAAACCGATCGACTCCCGTTAAATCGATGTCCGATGAATTCGCGTCCCAAAACAAGACTGCAATGGCCTCGCTCGTCAACTTCTCTGAAAACTGACGAGCTTGTGGATGACTGACGAGAAAATCAGCAATTGCCTGACGAGCTTCTTTAAAAGTACGTTCTCGAACATTGCTCTCTGGCATCGAGTCATCGTGGAACTGTGAAAGTTGCGGCGATCGCACCACGAGTAACGCTGAATCCGCCAAGACCGAACGTGCGAACAACAATCCCATTAAAACCGAACGATAGTCGCTCGAGCCGTTATAAACGTATACCCCGATGCGCTCGTCGAGATCGAATTGGTGTAACTCTAGAAAAAAGTCCGCAATATCCTGAGCGCAAAACGTGACGCGCTCTTCGAGTCCCGCCTCCATCATCGTATCGGCGAACTGTTGAAACGCCGCTTCGGCATCTTCAGCCTCAGCAAAATCGTCCACCGCGTAGGCGAGGATCTCAGGAGCTTCTGACAACGCGGCGACGAAGAGCTTTCCGTCCTCGACCCCAACCTGACAGTACACCTGACTCGGTGCGAGACTCGCGACGGCACATTTCAACCCCGACGCGAGATCGGCAGTTTCCGAATCACTCACTCGAGAGAGCCAGGCGTCAAACAGTCGATCGTTCATAGTCAACTCAGTCGCAAACAGTAGACGATGTCCAGAGGAACATATTTATAGTGTAAAGGGAAGCAAGAAGGAAGACCGAGTTCGGCGAACGATATTTCTCCTGTACTTTTAAAACTGCGCTCTTTTGCGATCGCCCCTCATCATTTCATCTTCCCGTTACCCCCTTCTCCCCAACACGAGCGATCGAGAATGCCAAAATAGAGAGAATATAACGGAAACACCTTTCCTTACCGTCACTCGGCTTGCCATGCCCAGTCTCGATCCGTTTCGATCGCCAGACGCGTTCGATGCCTACCTCGATCGCCATCCCCACTGTATCTCCCCAGATACCCCCCTCAGCGAAGCCTTACCTTGGCTGACCTCCCCAACTCGCCAGTCGAGCGAACCCCTCTGCGTCACCGAGGACGATCGCCTGTTGGGATTCGTGAGTGCCACCGACGCCCTCGCCGTCCTGGCCGATCCCACAGCCGATCGAGACGTCCCCATCCGCCACCTCATACGACCCGTCGAGCGAACGGCAACCCCCGACGACCTCAACCACCTCGATCGCTTACTCGAACTCAGCCTCGATCGCGAAACCCTTCCCCTCATCGAACCCGACGGACGCTTTGCCGGATTGATTTCCCGCAGCCGCCTCCTCAGAGCCTTCTCAGAGCAGCGACGAGAACGAACCTTACTCGATCTCAAATTTCAAACCTCCGAACAGCAACTGCGTCGGATGCTCGAAGCCATGGCCGACGTGGTTCTCGTCGTGGACGCCTCGGGAAACAGCATCAAAATCGCTCCGACCCAAGCCGTCCTCGACGACTCCAGCCCAACCAACCCTCGCCTTATCGATCGCACCATCGATCGATTCCTGCACCCCGAAACCAGCCAACGCTTCCTCGAACCCGTCCGTCGCGCCTTACAAACCCAACAGATCGTCTCGTTTGAATACAGCCTGTCGGTCGATACCCACCCCGTTTGGTTCGCAGCCAACATTTCCCCCATGCCCGAATCCAACACGGCCATCTGGGTCGCCCGAGATATCACCGAACGCAAAAACATCGAAAAAGCCCTGGCCGACCTCACCGAACAGCTCGAACGGCACGTCGACGAACGTACCGAACAACTCCGAGCAGCCAACGAACAGTTACAGCGGGAAATCGCCGAACGCCAAGACATCGAAGCAGCCTTACACCAAAGCGAAGAACGGTTCGAGATCGCACTGAAAAACTCCCCCATTTCCGTATTTACCAAAAACGCCGAACTGCGCTACACCTGGGCGTACAATCCCCCTCCCGGCCTCGACGCCGAAACGCTCGTCGGCAAATGTAACGCCGAAGTCTTTACCCGAGACGACGCACGGCGTCTGACCGACATCGAACAACAGGTTCTCGCCTCGAAGTCCGGCACCCGCGAAGAAATTTGCCTGGTTCTCAACGGAAACTTTCGCTACTACGACTTAACCGTCGAACCGTTATACGACCCCAGCGGAGCCGTTCGCGGTATCGTTTGTGCCAGCATGGACGTGACCGATCGCAAACTCACTGAAGAAGCCCTTAAAACCCTCAACCAAGAACTCGAAACCATCGTCGAAGAACGTACCGCTCAAATCCAAGAGACGAACACCCAACTTTTACAAGCCCTCTCGGCCGAACAAGAACTCAACGAATTGAAATCGCGCTTCGTGACCATGACTTCCCACGAATTTCGCACCCCCTTAACCACCATTCTCGGGTCGGCCGAACTGCTCAAACACTACGGGAATAAATGGAGCGACGAGAAAAAACAAAGCTATCTCGATCGCATCTATACCACCGTCGCACACATGACGCGGTTACTCGACGACGTGCTGACCGTCAGTAAAGCCGAAACCGGACAGCTCGGATTTTCGCCGTCTCCCGTGAACCTGAAAGCCTTGTGCGAAACCCTTATCGACGGGTGCAGCGTCAGCGACGACCGACAGCATCCCGTAAAGTTCTGCCATCGCGGCCCCTGCGACGGAAGCAGCTACGCCCTCGAATTCGACGCACGCCTGTTACGACAAATTTTGGCCAACTTACTCTCAAACGCGATGAAATATTCCCAAGTCGGAACGTCCATCGACTTCGAGGTAGTCTGCCAGGACGATCGCGTCGCGTTCCAAATTCGCGATCGCGGTATTGGAATTCCCGCCGACGATCGAAAGCATCTGTTCGAATCGTTCCATCGAGGAAAAAATGTCGGTAACATACAGGGTAAGGGTTTGGGACTGTCGATCGTCAAAAAGTCCGTGGACTTACACGGAGGAGACATTCAAATCGACAGTGAGGAAGGGCGGGGAACGACCGTGACCGTAACGATTCCATTGAGGCAGGAGCGACAATCGTGACGACGATTTTAGCTATTGAAGACGAAGATTACGTGCGCGATATTCTCGTCGATATGCTCGAAGCCGAAGGGTTCGAGGTTTTACAGGCAGAAAACGGTGTCGTGGGCTGTCAACTGGCGCGAGAACACCAGCCAGATTTGATTTTGTGCGACATCATGATGCCAGAACTCGACGGCTATGGCGTACTCACTCAACTCAACCGGCTTCAGGAGACCGAAACGATTCCGTTTATCTTTCTTTCGGCCAAAGCCGATCGCATCGATTTTCGAGTCGGCATGGATCTCGGCGCCGACGACTATCTCACTAAACCGTTTACCCGCGACGAACTGCTCAGTGCGGTCAGCACGCGGCTGAAAAAGTCCTCTTCCGTCCAGCAACTGTACGCCGAACAACTGCAACAAGCCCAGCAAAGTTATAGCACCCAACTCCAACAAGCGGAAAACCGACTGCGATACTTGCTCTATCACGATAGTTTGACGGAGCTGCCCAACCAACTGGCCCTGCGGGAAAACTTCGATCGCATCGTCGGCGAGTCGGGAATCGACCCGAACGGCCACCTCGATCGCTCGGGGTTCGTCCCCGTCTTGTACGTCGGTCTCGATCGCTTTGCTCGCATCAACGACGAACTCGGCTACGAACTCGGCGATCGCTGTTTGAAAATTGCCGCCAAACGCCTGCAAAATTGTCTCGGCGAAGGGGCAATGCTCTCGCGGATGGGGGGCGACGAGTTCGCCTTAGTCCCCCGTCCCGTCGAACGTCGCGCCGACGCCGAACGTCAAGCTGAGGCGATTCGAGATTCGATCGGAGAACCCTTCGGCCTCGACGGTCGCGAAATTTTCCTGACCGCCAGTATCGGCCTGGCCTTTTACCCGCGAGACGCCAAACACCTCGACACCTTGTTGGGTCAGAGTAAAAAAGCTATGCGCTACGCGCGACAGCAAGGGGGAAATCAAGTCAGAGCGTATACGGCAGCCCTGTTAGATACCTCCGATCGCCTAGCCCTCGAAACGGATTTACGCTACGCTCTCGATCGCAACGAGTTCGCCCTGTACTACCAGCCACAAGTGGATTTGACGACCGGGGAAATCGTCGGCGCCGAAGCCCTGCTGCGTTGGCATCACCCCAGCCGAGGAGCGGTCTCGCCCGGACGGTTCGTTCCCCTGGCCGAGGAAAACGGTTCCATCGTGCCGATCGGCGAATGGGTTCTCAAAACGGCCTGCCAGCAAAGTCTCTCGTGGCAAGAAGCGGGTTTGAAACGGGTACGCGTCGCCGTCAACCTATCTGGGCGACAGTTCGATCGCGCGAGTGCCTCGGACTCCTTTAACCCAGATTTACGTCAGCATTTGACACGACTGTTTCGAGATCTGTCTTTCGACCCTCGCGATTTAGAATTAGAACTGACTGAGACGATTTTGGTACGCAACCCCGAAGCCAGCGTCAGAATGTTAGAAGGATTGAAAGCCGTCGGTGTCAGTATTGCGATCGATGACTTCGGAACGGGTTATTCGTCTTTGGGCTATTTGCAACAGTTTCCCTTCGATATTTTGAAGATCGATCGCTGTTTTGTCGGGGGGATCGATCGCAACCCCACGAACGCAGCGATTACCAAAGCCTCGATCGAAATGGCTCGTCAAATTGGTCTCAAGTCCATCGCTGAAGGGGTCGAAACCCGAGCCGAACTCGAGTTTCTCCGCCAACACGGGTGCGATCGCATGCAGGGCTATTTCTTTAGTCGCCCACTTCCCGCTTCGGAATTTGCCGAACTGCTACGTCAAGGAAAACGACTCGAATTTAGCTAATGTCGCGATCGTCTTTCCGTTCGTCCTCAAATTGTTTTTAAATTGTCGATCGAACCCTTCTAGAAAACTAAAATGGCCGTCCCGTTTTTTGAGTCAATTTACCGATAAGATCTGAAAGAGCTGATGGGCAAAATTCTGATTATCGAAGACGAACAGGATATTCGCGAGATCGTCGTCGAAATTCTTTCCGAAGCGGACTACGAAACCCTCGAAGCCGAAAACGGAGCCGTTGGGATCGAACTCGCCAGTCAACACTCGCTCGATCTGATTATCTGTGACGTGATGATGCCGGAACTCGACGGTTATGGCGTGTTGCGAGCGTTACGGCAAAATCCGGTAACTCAAACAGTCCCCTTTATTTTCCTGACGGCGAAAGCTGAAAAGACCCAAATTCGCCAGGGTATGGAATTGGGGGCCGACGACTATTTACCGAAACCGTTTACGATCGCCGAACTCCTCGCAACAGTGGCGACTCGCTTGGAAAAAAAAGCCACCCTCGAACGCGTCTCTCAATACAAACTCGACGAACTGCGCCACAACCTCACGCGATCGCTCCCTCACGAACTCCTCACCCCTCTCAACGGTATCCTCGGCTACGCCACGTTTTTAGAAGAAGACGGCCACAGTATGGATAGAGCCGAAATTCAGGAAATGGCCGCCAGTATCAGTACGTCAGCCCGGCGATTGCATCACTTAATTCAAAATTTTTTACTCTACGCCCAACTCGAACTCGTCAAAGGCGACTCGCGACGGATGCAGTTGTTGTTACGAGGTCAAACTGAATCGGCTCGCAAGGCGATCGAAACCGTCGCCCGAGAAATCGCCCAACAGTACGATCGCCTCGACGACTTACACCTCCAACTCGACGACGCCTCTCTCGCCGTCGCCGAAAACTGGATTGCCAAAGCGATCGCCGAACTCACCGACAACGCTTTTAAATTCTCTCGAGCGGGAACCCCCGTCAAAGTCCACAGCCAACTCGACGGCGATCGCTTCGTCTTCTCGACTGTCGATCGCGGACGGGGATTTCAACCCGAACAGATCGATCGCGTCGGAGCTTACGAACAGTTCGAGCGCAAAATTTACGAACAGCAAGGATCGGGACTGGGGTTAGCCATCACCAAACGACTCGCCGAACTCAACGGCGGGACGCTCACCATCGATAGCACTCCCGGTCAAACGACGATCGTTTCAGTCACCCTACCCGTCCGGGTGGAAGACGAGGAGATGAGGAGATGAGGAGAGAACAGTCGCCAGTCACCAGTCGCCAGTCGCCAGTCACCAGTCACCAGTCACCAGTCACCAGTCACCAGTCGCCAGTCACCAGTCGCCAGTCGCCAGTCACCAGTCACCAGTCACCAGTCGCCAGTCACCAGTCGCCAGTAAGGAGATGAGAAAGAACTGATTGACAGCTGGCTGTTGGTCGTTCGCTGCTCGCTGTAAACAGCGTTATCAATTATCAATTATCAATTATCGATTATTGGACATGATTCTTCTCCCCGGCTATCGAATCGGTACGCTAATTTACGAAAGCGTTAACTCGTTGGTGTATCGAGGCCAGCGCGAACGCGACGGTCTACCCGTCGTCCTCAAAATTCTCAAAAGCGATCGGGCGACGCCCACCGAACTGGCTCGATACCAACAGGAATATCACATTACCCAACGGCTCGAACTCGACGGCATCGCCCGCGCCTACGAGTTAGCGAAAGACCGCAATACCGTCGCCATCGTCCTCGAAGACTTCGGTGGCGTTTCTCTCCAACAAGAACTGGCCGAACGCCAACTGACCCTCTCGGAATTTCTCTCCATCGCCTCGCAAATTGCCGAAATCCTCGGTCAAATTCACGCAGCTGGCGTCGTTCATAAAGATATCAACCCCGCCAACATTCTCTACAACCGAGAACTCGATCGCGTCAAACTCATCGATTTCGGTATCTCGATCGAACTGTCTCCCGACACTCCCCTGGGAAACCGCAATCCAACCATCCTCGAAGGAACTCTGCCTTATATGTCCCCCGAACAAACGGGGCGCACCAACTGTCCTCTAGACTACCGCAGCGACTTTTACTCCCTCGGCGTCACCTTCTACGAAATGCTCTTGGGACGGCCGACTTTCGACACCACCGATACGATGGAATTGGTTCACTGTCACATCGCCGGACAGCCGACACCCCCGCGAGAACTCGATCCCAGCATTCCTCAAGCGGTTTCCGATATCGTGATGAAACTGCTGGAGAAAACTCCCGAAGAACGCTATCAAAGTGCTTGGGGTATTCAAGTCGATCTCGTGTTGTGTTTGATGCAACTCGAAGCCACCGGAACGATCGAGGATGTCATTCCCGGCGAAAACGATGTCGTCAACCAGTTTCGCATTCCCCCGCAACTGTACGGCCGGGAGATCGAACTGGCTCGATTGCGGGCAGCTTTCGAGCGCGTCGGCGCGATCGCCACTGCGGACGGAAATGCTGTGACAGTTGAAGACAGTCCCCGCCCCGAGTTCTCCCCTCCTGAAGTCGTCTTCGTCGTAGGAGATGCGGGAATCGGTAAGTCCGCTCTGGTCGGCGAAAGCTACAAGCCCGTCCGACATGACAATGCGTCCTCTCACTTCCGCGACCGAGCCTATTTCGTGTCGGGTCAGTTCGAGTCTGGGGAGTCGTTGCGATCGGAAATTCCCTTTGCGCCCGTGGTGGAAGCCGTGCGGGAACTGGTGCGACAACTGCTGACGGAAACAGAAAGCCAACTGGCCGGTTGGCGCGATCGCCTTCTCGAGACGTTGGGCGATGCTTGTCACCTGTTGGTTCGCGCCGTTCCCGAATTAAAACTCGTTCTCGAATCGCCCACCGAACCCGAACTCGGGATCGCTTCCGTTCGCGCCTCTCCAGATGAAAGTTGGGATCGATCTCGACTCAAATCGGCATTGCAGCGGTTTTTACAGGTGTTTTGCCACAGTAACGTCCCGCTCGTCCTCTTTTTCGACAACCTCCAGTGGTCGGACGCGGTAACTCTCGAGATCGTCGAAGCGGCGATTTGCGACCCACACTCGCGATCGCTGCTGGTTATCGGGGCGTACCGCGAGGGAGAAGTCGGCGACGACCACCCGTTACGTTTGCTGCGACATCGGTTACAGCGTCAGTCTGCGGACCGGGAATACCCCGGCCGGGTCGAAACGCTGGTGTTGGACGTCTTGCCCCTCGAGGCGATCGTTCGATTGGTGGCCGATACGCTCGATCGCGATCGCAAATCGGTGATGCCCCTCGCGATGCGGATCGCCCAAAAAACGAACGGCAATCCCTTTTTCGTGCGAGAATTCCTCAAAACTCTCGATCGCGAAAATCTCTTGGTCTTCGACGACGAGTCCATGAGTTGGCAGTGGGATCTCGAACGCATCGACGCTCAGGAAATCGCGGATAACGTTCTCTCTGGTCTGCTGGCGCAACTTCAACAACTCCCCGACCGCGCCCGCGAACTCCTCAGTTTGGGAGCTTGTATGGGCATGGAGTTCGACCTCGACGTTCTCCACGAAATTACTCGAGACCCGTTGCGCGATTTGTTTCACGATTTGGTTCCGGCGTTAGTGGAAGGATTGGTGCAACCTCGGCGGGAACAGTTTGTCACTTCAGAACTCCCTCTCGAGCCGGACGATCGCCCGACGACGTTCTCACCCTCCGATACTTCAACTCGCTCCGATACAGATAGTCTTACAAATATCGATATAAAAAATACCAACGTCACGCTATCGAATTTGACGCCCTCGACTTCTGACAAACGAGGCGTTTTACTCTTGAGCTATCAGTTCCTTCATCCACAAGTCCAGCAAGCCGCTTATTCCCTCGTCGGGGCCGATCGCAAAGACGCTCTTCACTTACAAATCGGTAAAGTCCTGTACCGCCGCCGCACTCAACGCTCCCGAATTGAGTCGGAAACCGAACGGGAAACGAACAGCATTATCGAGGTAGTGCGTCACTGGAACCTCGCTCGCGGGGCGATCGCCGACGACACTGATAAACTTCAACGGGGACGACTGAATTTAGAAGCCGGTCGCCAAAGCTTTAACGAGCGCGACTACACGAGCGCCTTAACCTACGACCTCATCGGCATCGAAGCCCTCCCCATGCCCATGTGGAAAATCTGCCCGGAGTTGGCGTTTTCTCTGCACCTCGAACGGGCGCGGGCGAACCTGTTACAAGGTAACTTCGATCGCACCATCGAATTACTCGACCTTCTCGACCGACAAGCTCCCGACGATGGCGCCCGCATTGAAATCGATCGCCTGGCCGTCGCCGCTTACCAACTCTGCGGACGTTACGGTGAGGCTTTCGATCGCGTCACCGACGCGATCGAACGGGTATCAGTCACCCGTCGCCAGTCGCCAGTCGCCAGTGAAGACAGTTCTCAAGAGACCGGATTGTCTGTGTCTTCCTTGTCTTCCTTGTTTTCCTCGTCCGCCTCGCCTCCGCCAGAGATCCGTCTCGATAGTCTGCCGACTGAAGCGATCGCTCCGACGGCGGAAGAGTCGGCGGTAGGAGAGGTTCTCGCTCGAGCTTTGGTTCTGCTGCACGTCTGCGCGCCCTCTCGAGTCGCTCGTCTGGCGGCTGAGTCACTCGAGCGAGCGCGAACCCTCGGACGCGCGACTTTAGAAATGCCCGTTGCTGCCGCGCTTTACGGAGTCAGTCACCTCGCGGGCGGCGATCGGCCAACCGCTTCGGACTGGGCGAATTTTGCCCGAACGCAAGTCGAGCAACTCGGGGATGGCGATCGCCAGTGTTGGGTGTACGGCATTCTCGGAAGCCACGTTTTACCCTGGACGACGCCTCTGCCCAAGGCGCTGTCGCTGCTAGAGGAAGCCTATCGTCTCAGTACCGAACACGCTGAGATATTCGCCATCGGTTACAGTCTTGCCGAACGTCTGTGTCTGTCGTTTTATGGCGGAAAATCCCTCGAATCCCTCGCCCGAGATGCGACGCAATGGATGGCGTGGTGTCGGAAATACCAACATCGCTGGGCTTTAGACCGCATCGCCAGCGTCATGTTGCCGGTTTCGATGTTGAGCGAAAAAACGCCGCTCCGCAGTCGCGATCGCGCCCCGAGTCAGGACGGGGTCGGGCAAACTGCGACGGCCGGTTCGGCGACGGAATCTCCCTCGACAGACGGCAAATTTCGCTGGGGACAGTTGACCGAATCGATCTTTCTCGAACGGTGTCGGCGTTTCGGCCACGAGTCTTCGGCCGCGTCGTACTACGTTCATAAAGCGTGGGTTCTGTACGGTTTAGAACGATACGAGGAGGCGCTCGAGGCTGCGAGAACGGCTCGAGAGCGGTCGGCGTCTCTGTCGGGATCGATCGCGATCGCCCTCAACGATATGGCGATCGCCCTGTGTTCGACTGCGTTATTCGAGCAGTTTTCCCCTGAAGACCGAGAAAACGCTCGTCGGGAAATCGAGACGGTTCGACAACACCTCGACAGTTGGGCTGAAGTCTGTCCCGAGACGTTCGCGTGTTGGTCGGAATTGGTAACAGCGGAGTGGGAACGGCTGTACGGCCGGAATTTTCAGGCGCTCGATCGCTACGATCGCGCCATCGAACTGGCGTCGGCCAACGATGCCGTGCAGTGGGTGGCGTTAGGAAACGAGTTGGCCGGCCGCTTTTGGTGCGATCGGGGCAAACCGAAAATTGCGAAACTCTATTTCGGTGAAGCTTATGTTGCCTATCAGCGTTGGGGCGCGACGGGAAAGGTGCGGCAGTTCGACCGTCGTTACGGCTCGCTGTTGACGGTGGCAGTGGTGGCCTCTCAGGACGACGAAGAGGGATGGGGCGTCGAGGGCAGTCCCCGCACGAACCGCAGTATCAACTATACGCGATCGCGGGCTGCCGTGTTGGACGTGGCCACGGTCATGAAAGCAGCTCAGGCGTTATCGGGAGAAATCGTCCTCGATCGCCTACTCGACAAGCTCATGGAACTGGCCTTAGAGAACGCGGGGGCTACGGGTGGCTCGATCGTCTTCGTGCAGAACGATCGCCTGACGGTCGAAATTTCTCAGAGAAAAGGTCTTCGCTCGTTGGAAACCACCCAAGATCGCTCGGTTCCGTCGGACGAGTCCCAAGGAACTGCTGTCGGAGGACGGCGATCGCTCCCCGTCGAACAGTGCGATTGTCTTCCTCTCTCGACACTCCATTATGTTGCCAGAACGGGTGAAAGCGTCGTTCTCAACGATGCTACGGCAGAATCGGCTTTCGTCAACGATTCCTATATTCGCGATCGACAGCCCAAATCGCTACTGTGTGCTCCGATTCAGGGTCAAGGAAAGCTCATCGGCATTCTGTATTTAGAAAATAGTTTGACGGCCGGGGCGTTTACGCGCGATCGCCTCGACGTTTTAATGCTACTGTGCGCTCAAGCTGCGATTTCCCTCGAAAACGCCCGCCTCTACGAGAATTTGAAACAGTCGGAACTGCACGAACGGGAACGCGCGACGCAACTGCGAGACTCGCTACAGGAGTTACAACAGGCACAGTTACAGTTGGTGCAGAGCGAGAAAATGGCGACCTTGGGTCAGTTGGTGGCGGGGGTCGCCCATGAAATTAACAATCCCGTGGGATTTGTCGATGCCAACCTCAGCCACGCTCAGGGATACATCGAGGATATTATCGGGTTGCTCGAAATGTATCGGGAAGAATTTCCAGATCCGGGGGAGGATATCGACGCGGAAATCGAGGAAATCGATCTCGATTTTATTGTCAAAGATCTCCCGCAGATTCTCGATTCGATGAAGGTGGGAACCGAACGCATTCGCCAAATCAGTCGATCGCTGCGGACGTTTTCTCGAGCCGATACTTCTGCCAAGGTCGCCGTCGACTTACACGAAGGGATCGACAGTACCTTGATGATTCTCAAACCCCGGTTGAAGTTTACCAAGGAACGCCCCACCATCGAGGTGGTGAAAGAGTACGGCGACCTTCCGCAGATTGAATGTTACGCCGGACAGCTCAACCAGGTGTTTACAAATATCATCGCCAACGCCATCGACGCTCTCGACGAAGCCAGCCGCGATCGCAGCTTTGAAGACCTCGAACGACATCCCAACCGCATCGTCATTCGCACGGAACTCGACGACACTGGCGATCGTGTCAGAATTTGCATCCGAGACAACGGCCCGGGAATGACTGAAGACGTCCGCCAACAAATTTTCGATCGAATGTTCACCACCAAAGCCGTCGGAAAAGGAACGGGGCTGGGGTTATCGATTTCTCGTCAAATTGTCGTCGAAAAACACGGCGGCCAGCTTACCTGTCGTTCGACCCTCGGAGAAGGGACGGAGTTCGTTATTGAAATTCCCACGTCGTAGATGGAGAAAGGAAGAGGGGAAGACAAAGAAGTGAACTGTGGAGTCGGTGCGTGACGAGTTGGCCAGTTCGGCGGCATATTTTTAGGGTTTTTAGGTCACGCACCCTACAACTGGTGACTGGCGACTGTCTTCACTGTTCGCTGTAAAAGTCGAGTACACTAGAAATCGAGTTCGATCGCACGGTTTGTTGACCTTAACCGTTATGTCTACCCTCCTTGGTTTAGTTCTTATCCTCGTTTACGCCGGTGGTGTTTGGAAATTCTGGCAGGGGTTCCACCGCACGAACTTCGAGCGTGGTTTGGGAAACCAACTGACCCTAGCTCTGTTGTGGCCGGTTCTCGTCGTCGCCAACAAATCCTACCGTCAAAACTTTACCAAAGCCCTCAAAGGAGGGCGATAAGACCGCTGGTAAGTTATTCGAGCGTAAGAATTGCCTAATGTCTGTGTCCGATTCCTTGTCCGATCGCATCGATCGCGTTGCCAAACGCTACAACCGAGAATATAGCGGTGGAGCCGTCGATCTTCCCGACGAAGTCGAAGCCATGCCGCTTTTTCGCGAGTGGGCGACGGGAAAACTCCAACAGCGCATCGCCTCGCCGTTTTGGGAAATCGTCAAACCCAAGAAAAACCAACGCTGTCTCGACCTCGGCTGTGGCGTCAGTTTTTTAATTTACCCCTGGACGAGTTGGCAAGCTCTGTTTTACGGACGGGATATCAGTTCTGTCGCCTGCGATGCTCTCAAATCCCGCGCCCCTCAACTCAACTCCAAACTCTTCAAAAGCGTCACCAAAGGCAGCGCACATCATCTCGACGATTACGAAGACGACTTTTTCGATTTGGCGATCGCTACCGGGGTCAGTTGTTACTATTCCCTCGACTATTGGGAACGAGTCATCAACAGCGTGCGCCGCGTCCTCAAACCTGGCGGACAGTTTATTTTCGACGCGATCGACCCCGATTCCGAACTCGCGGAAGACTGGGCGATTCTCGAAACCTACCTCGGGGCGGAAGTGTTTCTCGAACCCCTGACCGAGTGGGAAAAATTAGTGAGATCGACCCGAACCTCGCGTCTGAGAACGCAACCCGGAGAACTGTTTACGCTCTACGGTGCGCGGTGGTAGCCGGTTCGAACAACTGGGTATCTCCACAATACCCGGTTTCTGACCGTTAACCGCAGACCGACTGTTCGATCGCCTCAGCTTGCGTCGGTAAGGCAGCGGTAATAACGTCGCGACCGTCCTCCGTGACGAGAACGTCGTCTTCGATGCGAATTCCACGCACGTCGGCGAAATCCTTCAACCGTTCCCAATTCACCGCATCTTTATATTTATCCCGGTTCGCCGAATCGTTGAGAATACCGGGAACCTGGTAAAATCCCGGTTCGATCGTCACCAACATCGACGGTTTCAAGGGGCGGTGCAAGCGCAAGAAACACAACCCAAAGCGATCGCTTCGCGCCCGAGCGTTTTCATATCCCGCGTAATCCCCCAAATCTTCCATATCGTGAACGTCCAACCCCAGCAAATGACCGATACCGTGGGGGAAGAACAGGGCATAGGCGTCGGTTTCTACCAAACTGTCAGAATCGCCCCGCAGAATACCCAAATCCATCAAGCCTTCGGCGATGGTTTTCGCAGCCAGTAAGTGAACGGTGCGATATTCGACGCCGGGACGCACCGCCGCGATCGCGCGATCGTGGGCGGCCAGCACCACATCGTAAATCGCCCGCTGGGTCGGGGAAAACTGCCCGTTGACCGGCCAAGTGCGCGTAATATCGGACGCCCAACCGTAAGGCGTTTCTGCCCCCACGTCCGCCAGTAACAAGTCTCCGGCTTCGAGGGGATTGTGATACTGCTCGTTATGCAGCACCTCGCCCCGTACCGTCACGATACTGTTGTAGGAACAGGTCATGTTGTGACCGAGGATAACCCCTTCCATCGCCCCCCGCACCTGGGCTTCCCAATGGGCGGTTTTCGTCGCGGCCATTCCCGCTTTGTGGGCTTCGACGGCCACCGAGGCCGCGTGGCGCAACTCCACCAACGCCCCCGCATCGTGCGTCAGGCGCAGTTGGACGATCGCCCGAACGAGATCGCGATCGATCCCGTGCAGAGAGTCCAGAGGCGAGAGCGATCGCTCTAATACCAAAGCTTGCTGCTGTCGTACCGAATCGTCGAGAACGGCGACGGTGGCAGCGTTTTTCGCACGGGCTGGCAGTTCCGACAGCGGAAACGCCGCATCTGCACCGATCGTGCGGGCGATTTCGTGGCGTTTGGGGCGTTCCCCGTGCCAGAGGGCGTCTCCCGGTTCCGGGTTGTCGAGAAATAGTTCTAATTTTCCCCCTTCGAGTCGAACGGCGGCGTTTTCTAGGGGAAGTCCCGCGAAGTAGAGAAAATGACTGCTGGCGCGAAACGGGTAGCGATTGGCGGGAAAGTTGCGGGGTTTACTGCGCCCAGACCAGAGAACGACGGGAAACTCGACTCGTTCGGCCAGGCGCGATCGCCGCTCGCGTAGGGTGGTTTCGAGGGTGCGATCGCGTAACGCAGAGGAGGGGTAGTGACTACCGAGCAGCATGGCGCACACTGTTATCGACTAGCGATTCTTAATTTAACTAATTTAACGGGTTTAGGAGAGTTGAAGGCTAAAAAATTTGCGGGTCGGTGTTCTCCGGCTTGCATATCGAGCAAAACGAACGTGTAGAGTTTGTGCAGGGTTGCGGACGGGTACGAATTGTGTCTTCGATCCAAGGTATCACCCAATCTCGAACGAAATGCCACAATAAAATGAGTGATACGGCGATCGCATGAAACGCTTTCGACAACGACTCGGCAACTGGCTCGAAACCCACTGGGTCAAACCCGCCTATGCAGGGGGGTTGTGTTTGGCACTGTCTCTGTTTTACTTTGCCTCGGCGACAAACACCATGTCGGGGTGGTTGTACGCCATTAGCGGCGCGAATTTTGCCCTCTTGGGACTGGCGGCGATTTTACCGGTGCGATCGCTGCGTCGATTGACCGTGCGCCGACATCCCATCGACCCCGTCAGTTGCGGGGAACGCTTCACGGTCACGCTCGACATCGAAACCCCCCCGTCTCGCCCCGGCGGGTTCGGATCTTTCGGACTCTTGCAGGTGGCTGACGCCATCCCCCACCCACTGGGAAGCTTCCCCAAAACGGCGATCGAAAAGATTCCCGCAGGAGGTCGCCATCGCTGGATTTATACGCAACTGGCTCCCCGTCGCGGCGTCTACCGCTGGAACGAAGTTCAACTGAAAACCGCCGCACCGCTGGGATTGTTTTGGTGTCGCCGCCCTCGTCAAGCACCCGCCAAAGCGATCGTCTATCCGACGGTTCTTCCTTTGCAACGCTGTCCCCTCATCGACGGAATCGGACGAGAAGACAATCCGATTTTTTCAGTCGAGGAACGACACGTACAAGCCGCCTCGGAAGGCTTGACTCGCGCCCTACGTCCCTATCGCTTCGGCGACCCCATGCGGATGATTCACTGGCGCACGAGCGCTCGATACGGAGAGTTACGCGTTCGCGAGCTAGAGGTGTTTCAAAGCGGACTCGATGCGGTTATCGCCCTCGATACGGCTTCGACGTGGAATCCCGAGGCGTTTGAGGAGGCGGCGATCGCTGCGGCGTCGTTATATTTTTATGCGAGTCGCCAACAGCTTAGCGTGAAGTTTTGGAGCGCCCGCACTGGCTCGATTCAAGGCCATCGCGTCGTTCTCGAGGCGTTAGCCGAAGCCCATTTTAACGAAATGCCGATGGGAGAACTGCTTCCCGATCGCCCCACGGTGTGGTTGACGAGTACGCCCGATCGCCTCGGCGATCTTCCGTCTAACAGTCGTTGGGTGCTGTGGTCGGAAACACCGTCAGTCAAATCGCCATATCGGGGAATTGCGATCGCTCCTCAAACCGATCTGCAACAGCAATTGCAATCGATCCCGACTACTCGTTTCAGACCGTGAATTTCGCGATTTTCAACCCTGTTTGAGAAAGCCTCTCGGTTGTCACTCTGGGGATCGCGGATAGAGCTGTACGCCCAGGTCAGCCGGTTTACCGAAATACGGCCAGCTCGTAACGAGAGAACTTACGCCGGTTGCAGCATAGGTTGCGATGTTCTCGCGATCGATTCCGCCCGCCGCCGCCAACTTCAAACGGGGAAATCGAACCTGAAGAACTTTGACCGTTCGTGTCAAAACTTCAGGAGAAAACTTGTCGAATTGGAGAAAATCGATATCGGTTTTCGCGACTTTAAAAGCATCGTCTTCGTGACTGACTTCGACGCCGATCGCTTTTTCGGGAAACCGTTCTCGCAGGTGTTGGGAAAATTGCACGAAGCCTTCGATTCCGCCGAGAAAGGCGAGATGGCGATCGAACACCAACACGGTTTCGGACAAACCCAAACGATGAGGTTGTGCGCCTCCAGCTAAAACAGCTTTCACCGACAAGGCTTTCGTCCCTGGTAAGACTTTGCGAGTGGTGACGACGCACGCTTTCGGATTGACAGAACGAACGATATCGACGAGCGTTTTCGTGCGCGTGGCGATTCCCGAAGCGTGTTCCATGAGGTTGAGAGCGACTCGCCAAGTCTGGTGCAGCGCTCCCGCCGAACCTTCAGCAGTTAGAATTGTTGTATTTTCAGGTAGGTACGTCCCGCTGGCGACGCAATCCTCAACCATCGCACCACATCGCGTCAGAATTCGTACCGCTTCTTCCACCCCACAGACGACGGTGGGGTGGCGAGTGGAAAATTCAATCCGTCCTGGGATTTGGGAAATTCCCAATCCAGTGGTGGTTAAGTCGAAATAGGGAATGTCTTCTCGAACGAGGCGATCGATCTCGGAGTCGCTAAACCAAACCGTCATCTTTCTTCGGCACGGAGACCCCCGCTATAGCCGTTAGGCGATTCGGCGGGAGGAAGTGCCGCCTCCAATGTTAGGTTTACACCGCTTTCTGGATGAATTAAAATGGGAACATGACTCAAGCAATAACGGTTAAATGCAAGCTGATAGTTCCAGCCGAGTTGACCGAAAAGGTCGATGAGACTCTGGTGGGCTTTGCTGAGGCTTGCAACCAAATATTGCAAACAGCTAAAGAACACAATGTCTGGAACACGACCAAGCTGCATCACCTGACGTATAAGCCAGTTCGAGAAGCCACCGAACTCAAAGCCAATCACGTTTGTCAGGCAATTCGCCGCGTCGTCAACCAGCGAAAAGCCACCCAACAAATCCACAAGTTTCGCCCCACCAGCGTTAGCCTCGACGTTCGGACGTTCAAATACATTGAGTCCAAACAACAGGTCGGTGTGACTCTGAAGTCGGGACGGGTCAACTTCGATTTGAAAATCGGTGGCTATCAAATCGCGCTGTTGCGAGGACAAACCCCCACCAGTGCAACGCTGAAGAAAACCCGACAGGGGGATTACTACATCAACATCGTTGTTGAAGTCCCTACCCAACCGAAGGGGAGAACCCCCAAAGTTTTGGGAGTCGATCGGGGTTTGCGAGATATCGCCACCACATCCACCGGGAAATCCTGGAATGGAGAACAACTGAGGGCAACTCGCGAAAAGTACGTTCGTGTACGTGCCTCGATTCAAGCCAAACGCACCAAGTCGGCGAAACGCCTCTTGAGAAGGCTCTCTGGGCGTGAATCGAGGTTTCAAAGTTGGGTCAATCACAACATCAGTAAGGAACTCGTTCGAGAAGCCAAAGCTACCGAGTCTGTAATTGCCTTCGAGGATTTGATGGGGATTCGACTGAACGTCAAGCTCAGGAAAAAGACCCGAACCGAAATTCACCGATGGGCGTTCTACCAACTTCAATTGTTTACCGAGTACAAGGCGAACATCGTAGGAGTCGAGGTTGTTACTGTCGATCCTCGCTACACTTCCCAAACTTGTTCTCGATGCCACCACGTTCACCCCGAACGAGGTAAATCCTATCGCAACGGCAAGCGGTTTAAGTGTGGCTTTTGTGGCTTTGAACATGATGCTGATGTAAACGGAGCGTTAAATATCGCTCAACTGGGGGCTGTTGTAACTCAGCCTGAAATCTCGACCTATGCTTGTCAGTTAGAGGGGCAACTGAGTTTGTTCCCGGTAGGTACGGGTTAGGGATAAAGCCCCCGCTATACCCGTAAGGGTTAGCGGTGGGAATAGTTACCTACTCCTCCGAATTGTCTGAGTTATCCGAGTTCCCCGAGCCGTTATTTTCCTCGTGTTTTCCAACCGAATTCGAGGAAACCATCGCTCCCATCGCTAACTCTTCGCGAACTTTCAGCTCTATTTTTGCAGCAAATTCCGGGTTTTCTATCAAGTAGCGAACCACGTTATCGCGACCTTGACCGATATTGTCACCCTCGTAGTTGTACCACGCGCCGCGACGTTTGATGATGCCCGTTTCTTCCGCTAAATCCAGCAAACAGCCCAGTTGCGAAATGCCTTGACCGAAGAGAATATCGAATTCAGCGATACGGAACGGCGGCGCGACTTTGTTTTTTGCCACTTTCACTTTGGCACGAATACCGTATTCTTCCGACCCTTTCTTGAGGGTTTGAATGCGGCGAATGTCGAGACGTACCGAACAGTAGAATTTCAGAGCGTTCCCCCCAGTCGTCGTTTCGGGGTTGCCGTAAGTGATGCCGATTTTTTGACGCAGTTGGTTGAGGAAAATCACCGTACAGCCAGATTTTCCGATGTTTCCGGTGATTTTCCGCAGGGCTTGGCTCATCAAACGGGCTTGCAATCCGACGTGAGCGTCGCCCATATCGCCTTCAATTTCAGCTCGGGGAACTAACGCCGCAACGGAGTCGATGACGACGAGATCGACGGCGACCGATCGCACCAGTTGATCGACGATTTCCAAGCCCATCTCACCGGTATCCGGTTGAGACACTAGCAGGTTTTCGATATCGACGCCCAACGACGCAGCGTAGGTGGGATCGAGTGCGTGTTCGGCGTCAACAAACGCCGCAATTCCACCGGCTTTTTGCACTTCGGCGATCGCGTGCAGTGCAACGGTGGTTTTTCCCGAACTTTCCGGTCCGTAAATCTCGATGACCCGTCCTTTCGGTAAACCGCCACCCAAGGCTAAATCAAGGGTCAACGCACCGCTAGGAATGGTTTCGACCTTCATACGAGTCGAATCGCCCAACCGTACGATCGCCCCTTTCCCGAAGGAGCGTTCGATTTGGTTGAGAACCATATCTAGGGCTTTCTGCTTGTCGGAATTTTGGGTGATTTGAGTCGCCATGCTTGCCTCGATCGAGTTGAGTTTACGTTGCCTGGATGTTGCGTTGACTAGGGATGCGAGAGCGCGATTTCGCCGCAGATATTTTATTCTAGTACACAATTCCAAAACGCGCCGACAGGTAAATTACAATGTCTATAAGTCTTGTCCTGTAAGGGTTTGATACGGTCGTGAAGACAGTCGCCAGCCTTTTACAGTGAACAGTGAACAGTGAACAGTGAACAGTGGAGACAGTTGACAGTTTCTCCCCCTCTCCCCCTCTCCCTTTCTCCCCCTCTCCCTTTCTCCCCCTCTCCCTTTCTCCCCCTCTCCC
>NZ_JAQNCQ010000254.1:0-40299 GCF_028368005.1 Geitlerinema sp. CS-897
ATTGTTAAAAATGGAAGTACCCATAACAAAAAGCCCAAATTTAAATGTAAAGAGTGTGGACGCCAGTTCGTGGAATTTTCAGAAAAAAAGGAAATTTCAAACGAGACTAAAGCTTGGATTGATGACTTACTTCTCGAGAAAATTTCGTCACGCGAGCAATTCCGCGCAAGGAAACTTTCTCGAACCTGGTTACAGAATTATGTAAATCAAAAATATCAACAGACTCCTCGCCAATTAAAGGTTTCATCCAAAAAAAAAGGAAAATTGATTTTGGAGTGTGATGAATTGTTGTCGTTTGTAAAAAACAAGAAAACGAAAATTTGGATTTGGCTAGCTATCGATCGAAAAACACGAGAAATTGTAGGCTTCGCTCTTGGAGATAGAATCCGAAATATGGCTCAACAGCTTTGGGATTTTTTGCCTCCTGTTTATCGACAATGTGCAGTTTCTTACACAGATTTGTGGGAAGCTTATGAAAAAGTATTTCCCTCAAAAAGACTTAAGCAAGTTGGCAAAGAAACTGGAGAGACTTCTCATATTGAGAGATTTAATAACACGCTTCGTCAACGCATTTCTCGACTGGTTCGTAAAACTTTATCTTTTTCAAAAAAATCAGAAAATCACATCGGGGCGATTTTGACTTTTATTCATCATTATAATGAATGCATTAATGAATGCATACAAGTCCAGTTTTGATATCACTACGTTTTGGCCACTACCCACAGGACTAAAGCTAGATAACGCTCCGATATACCGGAACGGGAAAAAGCCGTCATTCGCGAACAACTCGAATGGGGAATGCAAATTCTCGCCGGTTCCTCGAAAACCCACCACCGTTAGGTATTCGTCGATCGCGATGTTTCACCACACCAGACCCAGAGAACCTAGAGAGTTAACTCAGTAACACCCGTTCGTCTTCGTCTAACAGAGTTTGCGCCGCGTCGAGAATGTCGGAATGGATGTCTTTAAGATCCTCGCGACTGTCGAGATAGAGCGTTAAGGCTTCGATCGGATCGACGTGATTTCCGTTGTCGAGGGAGGCGATACGAGGACGACTCAACTGACTGGCGAGTTCTGGTTGAACGGTATAGGTATGAGCGGCTTTCAAGCGAGCGTACAGGACTGACGAATCGATGCGATCGATCTGGTCGGCGCGGAGTTTGTACCGCAAGCGAACGACCGCATCCTCGATGTCGTACTTGGCGATCGCCGCTAACAGCGTATCTTGGGGATTGTCCGAGGTTGACAAATCCGCCGAAACCGTTACGAACGATCGCACCGGAAGCGCACAAAACTCCCAGCGACAGGAACCCGGTTCGACCTCGGCGATGACGTATCCTTTGTCTTCCTTCTCTTCGCTGAAATCCACCCGTTCGATGCTACCGGGGTAGATAACCGGGGGATCGTTTTGAGGATTGAGATTTTGATGCTTGTGGACGTGACCCAAGGCCACGTAATCGAATTCTGGACGGACGAGCAGCGAGAGCGGAACGGTAAACCCTTTACTGACAGCGAGAAACCGTTCTGCGCCAAATTTGGCTTTATCGCTCATCAAGTGTCCTAAGAAAACCGTCGGAATCGAGCGATCGAGTTGTCGAATTTCCCCTTCGAGTGCGATCCGCAGGCGATCGATCAGCAACTGGTTGACTTCCGCCAGAGATAACCCTTCCGTTTCCGGTCGCGTCATCAACGTCGATCGCGTAATCCAGGGTAAAGCGACCACTTGAATCGGGCCGTGTTGGGTCTCGATGCGGTGCGTTTGCAGGCGATCGGCGACGATAAATCGAGGAACGGCGAGAGTCCGGTAGATACATAAACTCGCGCTTCCCTGGCCTTGAGAGTACTGATCGTGATTTCCTACTAACAACACGGTGGGAATGTCCGCTTCGGCGAGGCGGCGAAACTGGCTGGCGAAGGCTTCGGCCACATAGGGAGGAGGCGTGGCGTCGGGAAACGCATCGCCGCCGAACACGACGAGATCGACGGGGTCTTCGATGGCGCGATCGATACAGCGACTCAGAGTCGAAACGAAATCTTGTAAGCGCGTGTTGAGTCCGGTTTCAGGATCGATGCGTCCGTGGGAAAACCCACTTCCGATGTGAATGTCCGACAGGTGGAGGAGTTTGACCATTGCGAGAACGAAACGACGAGAACGAGACAACGACGGTGGCGCGACGGGTACTTCACGGACGATAGCCTCGAAATCCCGACTGACTGCCACGTTCTAAATCTACCGTACAGATAATCGGTTCGATGTCAAAAAGACAGGTGTAAGCGGCGAGGACGAGATCGGGTTGTTGGCGATCGAACACGCGTAGGTCGTACCGATGCGATCGCGCCACCAGTCCCATGTGGTTGACGAACTCGTACCGTTCGAGGTAGTCGCGCAAACTCCACAGTTGTCGGTTGACGACGAGGTCGATGCGGCGTTTTTGGGGATACGCCAACCAGGTTTCGAGGAGTTTTCCGCCGAACTGTTCGGCCACCCACCACACACTCGGTTCGGTCAATCCAGTTTGAGAAATGGTATCGCGACGAACCACCACCTCGGGATCGACAGTTTCCGCTTCGAGGAGTTCGAGATCGAGAGGGTCGCGAGACGGAAGCAACACTTGACGCAGGCGATCGCTGGCGAACACCGGCCAGAGGTAACCTGGAGTCGTTGGGGACGGCGTTGAAGGCGGATAAGAGCGTGCGTTGGCGCGATCGAAGGTGGTTTGTATCGTCCAGGTCGAGGCGATCGAGACGAAAACGACCCACGCTCGCCTTAAGAAGCGACGGTTCGAGCGTCGCGATCGCAGCAAAGACCAGGTCACGGTTTAGATGGAGGATTCTTCCACAGGCGGAGTTTCGAGTTCTTCAGACGTTGGAGGAGTTTCAGGAGTTTCGAGTTCTTCAGATGCTGGAGGTTCGTCTGGCGTGCGATCGCTAGAGGGTTCGACGGGTTCTGCGGGAATTTCGATCTCGGGTTCGACGGGTTCGGTGGGAATTTCGATCTCGGGTTCGGGTTGTCCTTCGGGTTCGGATTGCGCTTCGGGAACTTCGGGAACTTCTTCGATCTCTAGGTCGGATTCGGGAAGACTCGGTTCTTCCGTCTGCGTCTCGCTTTCAGCCTCGGGTTCGACTTCCACGGGAGCAGTGGGAAGCTCGAGTTTTTCTTCTTCTTCGGGGGACGGTTCGATAATTTCGGGAAGGGGTTCGGTGGGTGGAAGTAGCGGCTCGGGTCGTTCGACTTCGGGAGGTTGAGTCTCCGGGGTCACGTTAGGATCGACAATCCCTCGTAACTCTTCGGCAGAGAATTCGGCGGAGACTAATTTAGATAACGTATCTGTAAAATTAGGATCGTAAACGATCGATTCGGCAGTGGTATTAAATGTTTTTTGAACGGGATCGCCTTTCTCATCGATGAATTCGAGCTTGACCCAATTCCGACCGGGTTTGAATCCGCTGAGATAGAACGGTTGCCACCGATCGGTCACGAAACTGTAGCCGTTGACGGTGGCTTTAACGCGCCAGTCTGCGATGTCATCGTCCTCGGATTCTTGCGCGACGATGTGCAGGGGAGCGTTCGTCAGATAGAAATCGAGGAGAATCGGTTCGGCACCGTAAGTCCCACGAGGACGGTTGTAGGTCAGCAGCGGCGCACCGGGATCGGGGGTGTGAGTTCCCGTTTTCGTATAAATATGGAAGGTGGTTTGAGCGTAAGCGCCTTCGTTTTTGAAGCTTTCGTGCCACGGCCGCACCGCGAAGGCTCTCAGGGTATGAGTTCCTGGCGACAGTCCCTCGAGGGTTATCGGGGTGTCGAGGTCGTAGATGGCGCGTTCGGGTTTGTCGTCGAGAAACAGTTGAACGTAGGGGCCTAAGCCGAACGTTTCGTTTTTGAAAACGGGCAAATCCCGCACGTTCAGGCGCACGGTGACGGTATCGTCGTTAACGATACTGTTTGGGTTGGGGCTTTCGATGGAAACTTGGGGACGATAGCGATCGAGAAGCGATCGTAGTCCTTGGATAGTTTTCGGCGGTGACACTTCCGTCACTTGCGGCGTGCGATCGACTGCCGCAGATGTCGCTCTAGGGCGAGTTCCCGTTTCCACGACGAGTTCCGGTTCGCCGCAACTGACCAGACCTAGCGCCAACAATATAGAGAGTTGGAACGCCAGCAGACTTTTCCAAATGGATCGGCGATCGCTATAATTCTGCACGCCTTACACGCTCCCTCAACACGACAGTACCCGTCAGAGCGACCGGACGGACTTGTCAGTCACTATACCGGAAAATGTCGGTTCTGCGGCAGGTCTGGGGAAATCCCCAACTTCCCGTGAGATCGAACCTGCGATCGGACGCTGACTCAGCTCGAGCCGTTATATATACACTTATATATAATAATGACGAAGATCGACTTCTCTCGATTATTATTTCGTTTTATTAAATCAATTTAATTTTTGTAAACATCCGGTAATTTAGCTTGACTTTTAGGTCTAGCCTCGTTATTCAAATGCTCGATCTGTCTGAAATTTTGGTTTGAATTATTTCAACAGAAGACCTATAATCACAAACATACATTCTTAGCTATGACTTCAGGGGATTCAAATCGGCTCTAAACATAAGGTTTGGACTCGATAAAATCCCCGTCTCTCTAACATGAAGCTGACTGCAAGCGACGTAAAAGATAAAAAACTCAACATGGGATTAACAAATCCCAACATTTCGGTATCCAATTATAGAGAGACGGGAGAATCTTCCGCGAAGCGAGCTGAGGATATTGCTGTCCTCGTTACTGGTCTAGAGAGAGGAGAGACTCGATGACGATTAGTCCCCCGGAGCGGGAGGCAAAAAAAGTCAAAGTCTCGGTCGATACGAACCCGGTTCCGACTTCCTTCGAGAAGTGGGGCAAACCCGGTCACTTCGATCGCACTTTGTCTAGAGGTCCCAAAACCACAACCTGGATTTGGAATCTCCATGCTGACGCTCATGATTTCGACAGTCAAACCAGTGACTTACAAGAAGTTTCGCGCAAAATTTTCAGCGCGCACTTCGGTCAACTGGCAGTCATTTTCATCTGGCTGAGCGGTGCGTACTTCCACGGCGCTCGCTTTTCCAACTACGAAGCCTGGCTGAGCGATCCGACGGGCATCAAGCCCAGCGCTCAAGTCGTCTGGCCGATTTTCGGTCAAGAAATCCTCAACGCCGACGTCGGCGGTGGATTTCACGGCATTCAAATTACCTCTGGTCTGTTCCAACTGTGGCGGGCTGGCGGGATTACTAACGAATTCCAACTGTACTGCACGGCGATCGGTGCCTTAGTTATGGCGGCACTGATGTTGTTTGCGGGTTGGTTCCACTATCACGTCAAAGCTCCGAAGCTCGAGTGGTTCCAAAACGTGGAGTCCATGCTCAACCACCACCTCGCCGGTTTGCTCGGCTTGGGGTCTCTGGGATGGGCCGGTCACCAAATCCACGTTTCGCTGCCCATCAACAAACTGCTCGATGCAGGCGTTGCGCCGCAGGACATTCCTCTGCCGCACGAATTCATCCTCGATAGCAGCAAAATGGCCGAGCTGTACCCCAGCTTTGCCAAAGGGCTGACCCCCTTCTTCACCCTGAACTGGGGCGAATACGCAGACTTTCTAACCTTCAAAGGTGGCTTGAACCCGCAAACGGGCGGTCTCTGGCTGAGCGACACGGCACACCACCACTTGGCGATCGCCGTGCTGTTCATCATCGCCGGACATATGTACCGTACCAACTGGGGTATCGGTCACAACATGAAAGAGCTGCTCGAAGCTCACAAAGGTCCCTTCACCGGAGAAGGACACAAAGGTCTCTACGAGATCCTGACCACCTCTTGGCACGCACAACTGGCGATCAACCTCGCCATGATGGGATCGCTGAGCATCATCGTGGCGCATCATATGTACTCGATGCCCCCGTATCCGTACATTGCGACGGACTACCCGACTCAGTTGTCTCTGTTCACCCACCATATGTGGATTGGAGGCTTCCTGATCGTCGGTGCGGGCGCACACGCTGCGATCTTCATGGTGCGCGACTACGACCCGGCTAAAAACGTGGATAACCTGCTCGATCGGGTGATTCGCCACCGGGATGCCATCATCTCTCACCTCAACTGGGTCTGTATTTTCCTGGGCTTCCACAGCTTCGGTCTGTACGTCCACAACGACACCATGCGTGCCTTCGGACGTCCCCAGGATATGTTTTCCGACACCGGAATCCAACTGCAACCGATTTTCGCGCAGTGGGTTCAACACATCCATACCTTGGCGCCGGGTAACACGGCTCCCAACGCTTTAGCGAGCGTAAGTCCTGCCTTTGGTGGCGATGTCGTCGCCGTCGGCGGTAAAGTCGCCATGATGCCCATCACCTTGGGTACGGCGGATTTCATGGTTCACCACATCCACGCCTTCACGATTCACGTGACGGTGCTGATCTTGCTCAAAGGCGTCCTGTTCGCCCGTAGCTCTCGTCTGATTCCAGACAAAGCCGAGCTGGGCTTCCGCTTCCCCTGCGACGGTCCCGGTCGCGGCGGTACCTGCCAAGTCTCTGGTTGGGACCACGTCTTCCTGGGTCTGTTCTGGATGTATAACAGTCTTTCGATCGTGATTTTCCACTTCAGTTGGAAAATGCAGTCGGACGTTTGGGGTACCGTTGCTGCTGATGGTTCGGTATCTCACATCACCTACGGCAACTTCGCCCAAAGTGCCATCACCATTAACGGATGGCTGCGTGACTTCCTGTGGGCGCAAGCATCACAAGTCATCGGTTCTTACGGTTCTGCCCTGTCTGCTTACGGTCTGATGTTCCTGGGCGCTCACTTCGTGTGGGCTTTCAGCCTGATGTTCCTGTTCAGCGGACGCGGCTACTGGCAAGAGCTGATCGAATCGATCGTTTGGGCGCACAACAAACTGAAAGTCGCTCCCGCGATTCAACCCCGTGCTTTGAGCATCATTCAAGGTCGCGCGGTTGGCGTCGCCCACTATCTGTTAGGAGGTATCGCCACTACATGGGCGTTCTTCCTGGCACGGATTATTTCAGTAGGATGATACTCGAACGCATCTCCTTGTAGGACTTATGGCAACGAAATTCCCAAAGTTTAGCCAAGACTTGGCGCAAGATCCGACCACACGGCGGATCTGGTATGGGATTGCCACGGCTCACGATTTTGAAAGTCACGATGGCATGACGGAGGAAAATCTTTACCAAAAGATTTTCGCTTCCCACTTCGGCCACATCGCCATCATCTTTCTGTGGACCTCGGGCAACCTGTTCCACGTCGCTTGGCAAGGCAACTTCGAGCAGTGGATTAAAGATCCCCTCAACGTCCGTCCCATCGCTCACGCGATCTGGGACCCTCAGTTCGGTCAAGGTGCCGTTGACGCCTTCACGCAAGCCGGTGCGTCCAACCCCGTGAACATCGCCTACTCGGGCGTGTATCACTGGTGGTACACCATCGGTATGCGGACGAACGCCGACCTCTATCAAGGGTCGATCTTCTTACTCCTGTTAGCAGCCGTGATGCTGTTCGCAGGTTGGTTGCACCTGCAACCGAAATATCGTCCCAGCCTTTCCTGGTTCAAAAACGCCGAATCTCGCCTGAACCACCACCTGGCAGGTCTGTTCGGTGTCAGCTCTCTGGCTTGGACCGGTCACCTGGTACACGTTGCAATTCCCGAATCTCGCGGTCAACACGTGGGTTGGGACAACTTCCTGACCACGCTGCCTCACCCGGCGGGCTTAGCGCCCTTCTTCACCGGAAACTGGGGCGCGTACGCCCAAAACCCCGACACGGCGAGCCATATCTTCGGCACGTCTGAGGGTGCGGGAACTGCCATCTTGACCTTCTTGGGTGGCTTCCACCCGCAAACCGAGTCCCTGTGGCTCACGGACATGGCTCACCACCACCTGGCGATCGCCGTCATCTTCATCGTGGCGGGTCATATGTACCGGACCAACTTCGGAATCGGTCACAGCATTAAAGAGATTCTGGGCGCTCACAATCCCCCGCAAGGTACGCCTTTCGGTGGCGCCCTCGGTGCCGGACACAAAGGTCTGTACGACACCATTAACAACTCTCTGCACTTCCAGCTCGGTCTGGCGCTGGCGTCTCTGGGGGTCATCACCTCCTTAGTCGCACAGCATATGTACTCGCTGCCTCCCTACGCTTTCATGGCGAAGGACTACACGACAATGGCGGCGCTGTACACTCACCACCAGTACATCGCTGGTTTCCTGATGGTCGGTGCGTTCGCTCACGGCGCGATCTTCTTCGTCCGTGACTACGACCCCGAAGCCAACAAAAACAACGTTCTGGCTCGCATGCTGGAACACAAAGAGGCGCTGATCTCTCACCTGAGCTGGGTGTCTCTGTTCCTGGGCTTCCACACCCTGGGTCTGTACGTTCACAACGATGTAGTGGTCGCTTTCGGCACCCCCGAGAAGCAAATCCTCATCGAACCCGTATTCGCACAATGGATTCAAGCGGCTCACGGTAAAGCCCTCTACGGCTTCGACGTGCTGCTTTCCAACGCTGACAGCATTGCGACCACTGCTTGGCCCAACAACGGTAACGTTTGGCTACCTGGCTGGCTCGATGCTATCAACAGCGCGGGTGCGAGTACGCCCTTCTTGACCATCGGTCCTGGAGACTTCTTAGTCCACCACGCGATCGCTCTGGGTCTGCACACCACGACCTTGATCCTGGTCAAAGGTGCTTTGGATGCTCGCGGCTCCAAGCTGATGCCGGACAAAAAAGACTTCGGTTACAGCTTCCCCTGCGACGGTCCCGGCCGTGGCGGTACCTGCGACATCTCCGCCTGGGATGCTTTCTACCTGGCAATGTTCTGGATGCTCAACACTCTGGGCTGGCTGACCTTCTACTGGCACTGGAAACACCTAGCTGTGTGGCAAGGTAACGTGGCTCAGTTCAACGAGTCGTCCACTTACTTGATGGGATGGTTCCGCGACTATCTGTGGCTGAACTCGTCTCAGCTCATCAACGGTTACAACCCGTTCGGTGTCAATAACCTGTCGGTTTGGGCTTGGATGTTCTTGTTCGCTCACCTGGTTTGGGCGACGGGCTTCATGTTCCTCATCTCCTGGCGTGGTTACTGGCAAGAACTCATCGAAACGCTGGTGTGGGCGCACGAGCGCACGCCTCTGGCGAACCTGGTTCGCTGGAAAGACAAGCCGGTGGCTCTGTCCATCGTGCAAGCTCGCCTCGTGGGTCTGGCTCACTTCACTGTGGGTTACATCTTCACCTACGCCGCGTTCCTGATTGCTTCGACGGCGGGTAAGTTCGGTTAATCTGAACTCCTCCCGTTAGGTAATTGAAAAAGCCCCCTTTGTTCCTTCGGGAGCGAGGGGGTTTTTTACGGTGAGCAGTGAGCAGTGAGCAGTGGGGACAGTGGTAGGGTGCGTGACTTAAAGACAGGAGAAATCTGCTGCTCAAACAGCCAACTCGTCACGCACCGACTCCTTGCCTTCCTTGGTCTTTCTAATTGCTGTCGTCTTCGATTTGGGCTTGGTGTTCGCAGCGGAAGCCGCTGGTTTTCCAGGCTTCGATATCGACTTCGGCGAGGGGCGTTTCTTGTTGGCAGGCAGGGGTGTAGATTTGACTGACAACTGCCCACAGTAGACTTCGCATTACGTCTAAGATCGTTTTGATAAAGAATTCGTTATTGCCGGGAACGCCGACTTCAGGGACGATGTTCGGTTCGACCCAAATGCCGTGAGCGCCGAGGACGATTTGCGCCAGCCAGAGCGATCGCGGTAAATGACTGGCGGAGGTGATGAGGTTGACTTTGCGAACCTTCCATCGCTTTAAAATGGGTAAGCCGTAATAAAAATTACCGAAGGTCGATCGCGCGCAATTTTCCAACCATACGTTATCCATCGGTGCGTTGTCTCGTTGGAAAATCAGATAGATACAGGGGGGTTGCGATCCCGAAGAAACTAGAATTGGAATGTCTGGATGCGATCGCGCGTATTTGGAAATATAGAGTTCTCGTTTGATACTGCCACCGAGGACGAATACTGCATCGAGGGGAAGCTTAGCGTGTTGGTAAGCCAGGGCAAATCCTTTGCCGACGACGAGAAGCAAAGCCAAGAACAATCCGACGCCGATGGCAATAAACCAGCGTTTTCGGCGCCGGGTGGACGAGGTGGGCGAGGACATCGCAAGTTCCGAACGAGTTGTGAGCTTAGTTTGTGGCAGACTCCGGTAGCACGAACCGAATTTCTCCGTTCGGTTGCCGTTCGACTCGCGCTCCCAAGCTCTCCAGTTCCGTTATCGCACGTTGGCGCACGCTATCGTCAATTGCGTTTCTGTAGACTTCTTGCCAGCCGATAAAGAGAGCTTCGACGCTGTTGGGATCGTCCCGTAAGTATTGCGCCGTTCGAGCGTACCGTTCGGCTGCCGAGGTAAATCGGGCTTCTTTAGCCCAGTTCGCGGCGAGTTCGTAAGAGGCGATCGCTCCTTCAATATCGTTTAATAATAAAAATCGGTCTAACGCCTGGAAGAGCGGGAGGATGAAGGCTCTATCGTGCGTTGCAGGCGAAATCGCTTCGATACCGCGATCGAGCAGTTCTATCGTTTTTTCCGGTTTGCCCTGACAGTAGGATACCCCCGAGGAGATAAACATATACGAATTTAAAAAACGAGGATCGCGTTGGGTGACGATCTCGAAATAGCGATCGCTGAGATCGCATCCAGTTTGTTGTCGAGCCTCCTCATCGCCGAAGTACTGCAAATATCGTAAAAACACCCAATCGGCAACGAGGTTGTCAAATCCCAACGTCGGCGATCGCTCGAGCAATTCCAACTGAATCTCCGCTTGTCGTTCCGCTCGAACCGGATCGATTTCCCGACTCGAGACGCGATCGAGACGACTCCACTGCATGGCGATCGCTCCAGCGGCGGCAATCCCAGCCACTACGAACTCGAGGAGAAACCGGAAGGAATACCGAGCGTGTTTCATCGATCTGCTTCCAACACAACTGCTTCCAGCATAGATCGCAAGATTGCGATCGAGGACACTGGGCGAACTGCCATAGAATTGATACATTGAACGAGAGAGCCGAAATACTCTAGAAACAATTCTCTTTCCAGAGCCTGCGTTCGCGACTGCACGTTATCCTTCGTTTTGCCCGCCCCCATCGTTCCCTCGAGTTGGAAGTCGGCAATGTCGAGCGAGTTGTCGATCGACTGACAACTGCCCTCGAACTCAGATGACCGTGGACTCGCCGCAATTCTCAAGCGAAAGTTCGGGAATTCGATGCACCGACCCTGTAGGTCAAGGTAGCTCCACTCGCGCTCGTTCGGTTTGACTATTTCATAGACCCCGTTACTCCACGCGATCCTGCATGAACCGCTCATCAGACCTGTCTTCTTGGAACAAAGCTGCCGCGATCGGTGGCGCGATCGTCACCACAACCCTCTCACTTCTGAGTCCGACCTGGAGTCGCAGCAGTTACGCTGCTCTCGAAACCAGTCCGAAAGCCGTCCTCGACGAAGTGTGGCAAATCGTCAACCGCGATTACGTCGATGGCGAGTTCAATCAAAACGATTGGCAAGCCGTTCGTCAAGAACTCCTCAGCCGGGATTACACTTCTCGCGAACAAGCTTACGCGGCATTACGTCGCGCTTTATCGCAACTCGACGATCCCTATACGCGCTTTCTCGATCCCGAAGAATTTGAAGCCCTCAACAACCAAACTTCGGGCGAACTGTCGGGGGTCGGCTTGCGTCTCGAGCGCAACGATCGCGATCGCCACCTCACCGTCGTCGAACCCTTGCCGAACTCTCCCGCCAGCCGCGAAGGGTTGCGTCCGGGGGACAGCGTGATGGCTATCGACGGCGAACCGACGCGAGACATGAGCGTCGATCGCGCGGCGACCCTGATTCGTGGTGCGGTAGGAACTCCCGTAACCCTCACCCTTTCCCGCAGCGGTCGCAACTTCGACATTACCTTAGTTCGCAGTCGCATCGAACTGCCCGCCGTCACTCATACCCTGCGACTCGAAGGCGACACGCGAATCGGTTACATCCGCTTGAGCGAATTTACCTCTCACGCTCACGAACAGATGTATCGGGCGATCGAAGATCTCAAACAGGAGAACGTTGAAGCCTTCGTTCTCGACTTGCGAGGGAATCCCGGCGGACTGGTCGATGTCAGCGTGCAAATTACCCGGATGTGGCTCGATCGCGGTTCGATCGTGCAAATGGTCGATCGCTACGGCAACCGCGAAAATATCGAAGCAACCCACACGGCTTTAACCGAACGTCCCCTAGCCGTTCTCGTAGACGGTCACTCCGCCAGTGCCAGTGAAATCCTCGCCGGAGCGCTGCAAGATCACGGCCGGGCGACTGTCATCGGCAGTCAAACCTTTGGTAAAGCCCTCGTTCAATCCGTTAACACCCTCTCCGACGGATCGGGACTCGCCGTCACCGTTGCCCACTACTATACCCCCCACGGGACGGATATCAGTCATCGCGGAATCTCTCCCGACATTCGCGTTCGGATGACCGGTGAAGAAGAACTGCTGCTGAGCGTCGATCCCAATTTACTCGGAACCCATTCCGATCCTTTCTACGCTCGGGCGATCGACTTGCTGCAAACGCAAGTGCCGATCGCGTCGAAATAAGATTCAAAAAATAATGTTTGAGGAGATTGTTTTCGGAATCGCTGTCCAAACAGAAAGAAAATAACAACGTCGAACGAGACAATCTTTTAAAATTTCCCCCGTAGCGGTATTACTCGAACGCTACTACGGGGGAAATAAAAAGGGTGCATTTCACTTTTGCGATCGGAACTCCACCCAAGTGGTGTTATACAGTAATGACGAAAAAAATATGCTGTGATTTCAGATTATAATTGGTCTTCAATGCGGCAATGGACATCATGTCAAAAACAGTCATACTTATTATGGAAAGCAATGATTTAAATGCAAAGACGGCGGACGTCAAGATATTGAAGGTTCTCAATACCAACATATTTTTCAAGAAACCTGGGAATTAGTCGTTCGCGAAGCGGAACGAAGTTCTCTCGACTTCTTCTAGGAAAAATATCCTTATCCGGTATTTCTCGATCTATAGCAGTCCCAAATGAGTCGTCAAAAATTAAAGCACCAGAAAAAATCTGATTCCCCGTTCCCCATTCCCGATTCCCTTTATCGTCAATGTGCGACTTGCTATACCGATCTTGGGAAATATAGCAGAATCATTTGAGTTGTGAACGACCTCTGTAGTTGGGATCGCCGTGCTACAGTACTTTTAGATTACAAGAATTCACGAATCAGTTGGGCTGGCTATATTATCAAAGTGTTTTGCCAAGCAAACAACATAAAGCGGTTGAAAGGAAAAACCAGTTATATTGAAAAATTTAATATAGCAGAATCATTTGAGTTGTGAACGACCTCTGTAGTTGGGATCGCCGTGCTACAGTACTTTCAAATTACAAAAAATTACGAATCAGTTGGGCTGGCTATAACACTCTTCGTTAGCGTGTGTCTCGACTTGTGCGTAAAGCTTTATCTTTTTCTAAAAATCTAGAAAATCACGTGGGCGCGATTTGGTACTTTATCCATCATTATAATGCTTCTTTCCGTACTCATTATCATCACTGTGCATGACTCCCGGCGTTCCCCAAAAGCTGAGAGAAGAAAGCTACAATCGAGTCGATCGCCTAGAGTGGTTCGTTTTTAGTTAATTTCTTACTTTTTTGATGATGAAAGGTTCGATCGTTGTAATGGGAGTGCTGCTATTGTGGGGAAGTGTCGGCGGAACCGTCGTCGTACCCCCGACGATCGCACAGCAAGTTCCGGTACGCTCTCCGGCGGAACCCCAGTTAAATCAAGGGTTGCAATACGTACAGCAAGGACAGTTGCAACAAGCGATCGCTGCCTTCGAGTCGGCCATTGCTATCGACCCGCAGTTTGCTCCAGCGTACTATAATTTAGGATTGGCATTGCGTCAGACGGGACAGTTCCGTGCCGCCGCCGATGCGTTTTATCGTGCCACGCAAACCGATCCGGGGTTTGCCTTAGCTTACGGAAATTTGGGAGCGATTCTGCTAGAAGCCAACAATTTAGAGCGGGCGACGCAGTATTTAGAACGAGCGATCGAACTCGATCCACAATTGGATTTTGCCTATTACAATTTGGGCTTAGTTCGCTTTCAAGAAGGAAACGTCGAAGCGGCGATCGAAATGTTTCGTCAAGCCAAACGCTACAGCGAAAACGCGGCAGAACCCTATTATTATCTAGGTGTTTTATATACCGAACAAGGAAATTTAAGACGAGCGAGATCGGAATTGAGACGGGCGATCGAACTCGATCCGAATTATGCTGAGGCGCACTATCAACTGGGTTCGATTTTGTTCTCTCAAGGCGATTTAGAAGACGCTTTAAATTCATTTCGTAGAGCTAGAGACACCAATCCACAATATCCCAACGCCTATTACGGAGCGGGGTTAGTTTTTTTAGAACGACAACAGTTCGATCGCGCTCGAGAGGTTTTAGAATACGCTCGACAGTTGTATGCCGAACGGGGTTTGTCTCAGTGGGCAAATACAACAGAACAGTTGTTACAACGAATTCCGTGAACTGGGGGTTTGGACAGTATTCTAAACCCGCGATCGCCTCGCTGACAAACCATTTCAGCGACGTAACTGGCGTTTTGGAAATTCCAGGCGATCGACGGTGCGAATTGCGGCGATGACTCGGGGACGGCGAGAGACTGCCCGAAGGCGAAAATAATCTGACAATGCGCTTCGTCGTGCCGCCTCGAGCGGAAATTTTAAACCTCAACAGCGATCGGAGCGAGATCGCAGAACTATTTATTGCACCCATTTAAAGATCGCATAAAATGTCTCAATTTGAAGCGATCGTGTTATATTCAAACTTTAACAGTTTCCCCTCTCGCTCTGTTCCGTTTTCCTCGATTCGATATCGAATACGCTCTTAAAAAAACGCTCCACGCTTGGACTCTCTCGACTCAACCTTTGCACTTTTTAGATTCCCATGAGTACGATCGGGCGAATTTGGCAGTACGTCAAAACCGTTTTAGGTATCGTTTTCCGGCATCCCATCACCGGAACGACTTTAATTCCGTTACTTCCCAACGGCGAAATCGTGTTAATTCTGCGACGGGACACCCGAGAGTGGGGACTTCCCGGCGGGATTATCGACTGGGGGGAAGACATTCCCCACGCAGCCAAACGAGAGTTGCGAGAAGAAACCGGCCTCGACTTACTGCGATTGTGCCGTTTGGTGGGCGTGTATTCCCATCCCGATCGCGACCCGCGCATTCATTCGATTTCGATTTTATTGGAAGTGGAAGCGGACGGAAAACTCGGCGCCCGAGACACCCACGAAATTCTCGAGGTGCGATCGTTCCCCATCGAAGCCATCCCTCTCGACAATCTCTGTCACGACCACGAACGCCAACTGAAAGATTATCTCAAAGGTGCGACCACGGTAGCTTGAAACTGACGATCGATCCCAAGAGCGGGGTCGAGGACAAATCAGTCTGCAAGCTTCGATAACGTCGAGTGGGGTCGAGCCTCCAAGAAGTTTAACGGCGTTTTGGCTGTGCTGTGACGGCCTGTCACTTGAGACACCGTACAATGATTCACAAAGGCGATCGCTCTCATTGCTATGTTTAGAAAACCGCCGCAACGCATCGAACCCGGTTCGGGTCAAGAATCCGTTTGGGACTATCCCCGTCCTCCCCGACTCGAAGACTCGTCCAAACGCATTCGCGTCGTCTTCAACGGTGAAACCATCGCCGACACCCACCAAGCCAAGCGGGTTCTCGAAACTAGCCATCCCCCGGTTTACTACATTCCCCCAGAGGACATCAAGACAGACTGTCTCGTCAAAACAGCTCGTTCGTCCTTTTGCGAGTGGAAAGGTTCAGCGAGATATTACACCGTTCGAGTGGGCGATCGAACCGCCGAAAATGCGGCTTGGTTTTACCCCGCTCCCACCGAAGCCTTTGCGGATTTGCGAGGGTACGTGGCCTTTTATCCGAGTCGTATGGAGGCGTGTTATGTCGAGGACGAACGCGTCAAAGCGCAAGCTGGAGATTTTTACGGCGGTTGGATTACTCACGACATTGTCGGCCCCTTCAAAGGCGAACCGGGAACTTGGGGTTGGTAAGACGGTGTTTTGACGAGATTTCCCCAAAAGGCTAGACGCCCGTGCTACAGCGGCTCGAACGAGATTTTAAGAAACAGCGTCGTCGGTGGGTCAGGGTGCTGTCGTTCGGTATGGCACTGTGGCTGTCTGTGGCGAGTCATCTTTGCGTCGCTCCTTCAACGGCGATCGAACCGTCAGAAGGTTTACAAATCGAACGTTTACAACCCGAGCTGTTCCGAGAAGTGCGATCGCTCCAACAGGAAGGGCGCTATCGACGGGCAGCGTTTCGACTCGGTGAAGCCCTAGGGTTGTCGCGGGAAAGTCTCAGAGCGATCGTCACCGATCGCCAACTCGATCGCCTCGAGGATCTCGAAACCGTTCCCGTCACAACAGAGTGTCTCCTCTGGCTCCAGCAATTCGGAGAGATCTTAATCGAGCTAGGAGCCGTTCGCGCTGCCGAAAAGGTCTTACAAACGGGATTGACCCTCTCCGAACAGTTCGACAATCGCGCCCAGGTCGCCCACCTGTTGGTAAGTTTGGGGAACGCCCACCGCGCCATCGCTCGACGGTATCGCGGTTACGGGCGATCGACCGAATCGGCAAACGAAACCGCCGCGAACTTTTACCGCCAAGCATTACAAATCTCGACTTCCGAGACGGTACGGCGTCGCGCCCGACTGAACCTGCTGAGTTTGGCGACTGAAATCGACGGCGACGTGCGATCGCTACAGCGATCGCTCTCCCAAAGCCTCATCGCCCAACCGCCGAGTCGCGACAGTATTACCGAACTGTTGAACTTCGCCCACAGCCTCACCTGTCTGAAGCTGGCGTCTGAGGATAACTCGCGCTCCTTCAGTTACTTGTCTCCTCTCGTCCGCAACTGTCGCCCCCCCTCAGCCACCATCGACCCCATATCTTCGAGCGACATTGCAAGATTCCTCAGCCACGCGATCGAGAACTCCCGAACTCGGGGCGATCGCTGGGGAGAAGCCTACGCCCTCGGACAGTTGGGGGAACTTTACGAAATCGCCGGACGTTTCGACGACGCCGAAGGGCTAACCCAAGATGCTTTGGCGATCTCTGACGCGATCGACGCCCCCGCGATGACCTATCGCTGGCAGTGGCAACTGGGGCGGTTGTCGTACCAGCGAGGCGATCGCACGGCAGCTCTCAACGCCTATCGTGGTGCGATCGAAACCCTACAAGCCTTGCGTCGAGATATTGCCGCGCTCAACCCCGATTTACAATACGACTTTCGCGACGAAGTCGAACCCGTCTATCGCGAATGGGTGGGGTTGTTACTGGCCGATCCCTCGCCGACTCCCGAGGCACTGACCCAGGCACGAGATGCCATCGAAGCGTTACAGTTAGCCGAACTCGATAACTTTTTCGGCGATGCGTGCATCGAGGTGGCCGAACGCCCACTGCAAGATCTCGACCCGAACGCGAACGCCATTTACACGATCGTTCTCCCCGACGGATTGCACCTGATTTTATCAGTTCCCGACCGGCCGTTACGCCACTATCGATCGCCCCTTCCCGCTACCGATTTAGAAACCTTTGCCCACATCGTCCATCAATCTCTAGCTCGCGATTTTAACTGGCAACCCGTTCTCGAAAAAGCCTACGACGTTCTGTTTCGTCCCCTCGAAGCCGACTTACAAGCTCGAGAAGGTACGACTCTCGCTTTCGTTCTCGACGGGGCGTTACGAAATATTCCCGTGGCAGCGTTATACGACGGCGATCGCTATTTAATCGAACGGTATGCCATCGCGATCGCCCCGAGTTGGAAACTTCCCCCCTCCGATCCCCTCGACTTCCAACAGTCGAAGTTGTTAGCCGCCGGACGGGCCAGTTTCAGCCAAACAGACTGGACGCAGTTTTCGCACCTCAGCCAAACGACTTGGTCGGATTTGCCCTACGTGCGCGAAGAACTCGAGGCGATCGCGGCTCTGGTTCCCAGTGAAATTCTCTTCGAGGACGAATTTCTCAGCCACCGTCTCGACGCCGCCGTCAACTCCAACCGTTTCGCCGCCGTTCACATTGCCACCCACGCCCAATTCGACGCGTTTGCTGAAAATACCTTCGTTCTCACGTGGAATCGTCCCCTCACCCTCGATCGCTTCGCGCAGATGTTGCAAGGGAACGGGTCTCGCCGTCAAAATCCCCTAGAGTTGTTGGTCTTGAGTGCCTGCGAGACGGCGGAAGGGAGCGATCGCACGGTCTTAGGGTTAGCTGGAATGGGAATTCGTTCCGGGGCGCGCAGTACCGTCGGCAGTTTGTGGAACGTCAACGATCGCTCCACCGCACGACTCATGGCACAGTTTTACCGGGCGTTACGAGATCTCAGCCGACAAGAAACCCCCAACAAGGCCGAGGCTTTACGACAAGCCCAACTGGACTTACTGCACAGCGAGAATTTTTCAAGTCCCCATTTTTGGGCGCCGTTCGTCCTCGTGGGACATTGGCGGTAAGGGGAAGCCAGGGAGAGGGGGAGAGAGGGAGAGGGGGAGAAACTGTTATCTGTTCCCTATTCCCTATTCCCTGTTCCCTGTTCCCTGTTCCCTGTTAACTGTCTTCACTGGCGACTGGTGACTGGTGACTGGTGACTGAAACACTGTTGACTGCTCACTGTAAAAGGTGACTGTCCAAAACGCCACAACATTCGTCAACGCTGCGACCTTCGGTCATGGCTTCGACGAGGGCGTTGTAGGCGTCTTGATGGGTGGAGATGAGGGTTTTGGCTTGGAAAATTGCCCAGCGTTCCCGTTGGACGATGTCGGTGATGGCGGGACGGAGTTGTTTGAAAATCTGCCGGAGTTGCAGGCGATCGCCGTCTCCGCCGATTTCCGTGTCGTTGTGGAGTTGTTCGGCGGCGATTCCTGCCATCCAAACTTTGGCGTAGCGATCGAGCGTTCGGGCTGAAAGGGTTCCTTGTTGCAGTTGTTCGAGGAGGTGGCGATCGTCGAACTGGACGCCGCCGTAGCCGCGATAGCCCCGTTTGACGGCATCCCAGGCATTGAGGGTGTAGTCGGCGATGGGAATGTCGAGAAGATACGCCACGAGGAAATGTCCGGCTTCGTGGCGGACGATGCGATCGCGGCGATCGCTGCTCGTATTGCCCAGCCAATCCAGTAATACCATCGTTCCTTGACCGTTAAAGCCCAAGGTGTCTACGGTGGCGAGTCCCAAAATGCCGAACACCGTGGCGGCGGGAACGACGGGCGATAGGTTCACCATCGGCCCGATCAGCGTCATCATGGTAATGCTGAAAATGCCGATGGCTAAGACGTTGAGAGAGAGTGAATTCATAAAGCAGATTTTTTTAGGCTTCTTTTATGGTAATGTCAAGTATTTGTTGTAAATTGTAATCATTTTTTTTAAAAAAAGAAAATCGGTTTCTATGGGGGCGTTGCAGACAACGCCCCGGCGACTGGGTTAACCCGCGACAGCCGTTTGGAACCATTCGTGTTCGCGAATCGAGGCGAAATCGGGGTTCGACTGAGCTTGGGCTTTCAAATCGGGATCGAGTTCGATGGCCTTTTTCAAATTTTCGATCGCCTGCTCGCTATAGCCGACGAGGGAGAAACAGCGAGCCTTTCCATACCAACCGTTGGGAAACTCAGGACTGACTTCGATGGCGCGATCGTAGGACGACAGAGCTTCCTCGAACCGTTGCAGTTTGGCGTAAATCGCCCCCCGTTCGCACAGCGGTAATGGATGGCCGCCATCGATTTCAATAGCCTTATCGAAGGCGGCGATCGCCTCAGTATGCTGACCCGCCGCCGCCAGTTCCCGGCCTTGACGCAGGTGCATTTCAAACACGTCCTTGAGGCGAGTTCCCAGCCGCTCTTGCAAATCCATCGAATTTTCGATGGTGTGGCGTGCGTTGTCCATCACGTTTTGTACCGACAACGCCATCGACACCATATCTTTCAACTGTCCCGGTTCCTGGCGTTCGGCTAAAGCGCCCCCACTCCCCGGAAGCGACGCACGAGTCTCGAATTCCGCCTTTAACTCGCGGCTGACTTCGTCTTTGAGGTCGTGGCTGAGGCGATCTTCGACAATTTCCACCACGCGATCGATCGCGTTGCGACGCATCGACCACAACAGAATAATGCCGACGATGGGGAACAGAATCAACAGCAACAGGAGAATATTGAGCAGGTTAAACGTCCAAGCGAAATTGTCGTCGACCGCTTCGTCGATCGCATCCTGTACGAGATCGTTATCTTCGAGGCTTTCTTCAACAATTCTTTCGATTTCCGCACGGTCGATCGCAGCGGGGGCGGGTGCAGCGGCGGGGGCGGTGGGAACGGCGGCCGGAGGCGCGGGCGGTTGTGGAACGGGGGTCGGCGCAGCAGTGGGTTGAGGCGGCGTCACCGTTTGCGGTGGTGGAGTGGTGGGGGTCGCGTTGGGGGGAGTTTGGGCGGTGGCGGCTTCGACGGACACCAAAAGCGTCGAGAGGACGAGGAGCGAAGCGTGCTGAAGTTTCATAAGCCTTACCTTTTCGTCGATTGTCGTCAATGATGGGGGAATTTATGCGTAAATTAAGGTTTTAAACCGTTCGTCATCCCGAATTCCGTCGAACGCGCGATCGCGTTTCGCGTGTTCTCGATACGGATGGGGGGCTAAACGAACCGCTTCTTCTAACGCAGCGATCGCCGGAGCGACAAAGCCGCCAACGCTATAGCAACAAGCTTTGTTATACCAAACGTCGGGGGCGGTCGGGGCGATGTCCGTGGCGCGATCGAAGGCTGAAATCGCCTCGTCGTACTGTTGGAGTTTCGCCAGGAGGCGACCGAGATAGAACCACGCCGCCGGGTCGTTGGGGGCCAGTTCCGTGGCGCGAACGTAGGACTGTCGGGCGTCTTCGTTCCGTTCGAGGGCGAGTAAAGACGCGCCGCGATTTTTCCAAGCTTCGGCGTAGTCCGGTTTGAGTTGGGCGGCTTTAGCGTAGCAAGGAAGCGCCTGTTCGTGGCGGTTGCTGGCGGCTAGAGCCAAACCGCGATTGTTCCAGGCTTCGGTGTAGTCGGGTTTTTGTTTGACCGCGCGATTGTAGGAGGCGATCGCCTCTTTAAACCGTCCGAGTTCCATCAACGCCAAACCGCGATTGTTCCAGGCTTCGACGTAATCGGGTTTGAGTTGTACCGCGCGATCGTAGGAGGTAATCGCCTCCTCGAACTGGCGTAGTTTCGTCAACGCTCCCCCTCGGTTGTTCCAGGCTTCGGGATAGTCGAACTTGAATTCTAAGGCGCGATCGTAGGATTCGATCGCCGCCTCGAACCGTTGTAGGTGGAACAGGGCGCTACCGCGATTGCTCCAAGCTTGATGGTAGTCCGATTTGAGGGCGATCGCGCGATCGTAGGCTTCGATCGATTCAGCGTATCGCTGGCTGAAAAACAGGGCGTTTCCTTGGCGACAAAATTCTCGGGCGCTGTCTTCGGCGTTCGTCGAAGATTCCGAAGGGGGAGGCGGCGGAATTCGTTTGACGTTACCCGTTTGGGGCGCGTTTCCGTTTTCGGAGTCTTGGGGTTCGATCGCCCCTTCTCCGGGATCGCGTTCTTCGTCTTCCTCAAATACCGCTTTTAGGGTTTGAGGATCTTCGGGTTTCGGGGCTTCTCGGACAGTTTGGGGCGTTTCGTTCTCGTCCTCGAACAACAAACTCATATCGTGAGAGGCGATCGCAGTTTCGTCCTCGTCCTCGTCCGTTTCCTCGAGGATCTCGTCCCTTGGCGAAACGTCTTCGCTGTCGTCTGTCTCTTCGAGAAGATTCGCGATCTCGTCCTGGGACGGGAGTTCGACAGAATCGGCTTCGCGGTCTGGAGGGGGTGGTAAAATTGCTTCTCCGTCGGGGGGCGGCGCGGGATCGGGCGGTTCTTCGGCCACAAATCGATCGCTCGGGGAACGCTGTATCGAAGGCGATGTCGTCGAGGTCACCACCGGAAGCGGAACTTCCATGTTGTGTTGGATGCGATCGAGAACCGTTTGCGCCTCAGCGACTAACGCCGTTAACTCGGACATGGCGTCGGCTTTAAGGCTTTCGAGTTCTCGGGCGTAGGCGGAGGCGCGGTTTTCCAAGCGATTGAGAATCAGCCATACCGCGATCGCGCCGAGAATCGGTAACAACGCCAGGACGACGAACAAGGCGGTAATCGGCGGTCGGTTGGCGGCCACGGCCTCTTCGACTTCGGCGTCGATGCGATCGCGCAACACCGTACTTTCGGCGAGGCTGCGCTCGACGTTTTCTCTGAGAAACTCGCGATCGCGAAACTCTTGCAATTCCGACCGTTCTCGGTCCGAGAGCGTTTCCGTTTCGGCGTTCTGCTCCTCCGTCGTATCAGTCGGTTCGACTTGAGCCATCGAACTTCCCGCAATCAGTGCGATCGAGGCGATCGCTACGGCCAAGTGTGTCGGATACCGCGCCCAACTCATCCGTCGTCCCCTCTTTCAAACCGTTAAAGTATGTTTTGCCCTATTTTCCCGTAGTCTAACCCGTCTGCGATCGCCTCGACTGTACCCAAGATTGCCCTGGGACGGAACCGATACAAACGACCGAAATTTGATAGAATCAAAATTTGTGTTTTATGGGCGTTTTCTGTCAACAGTCCAGTCACCTAGAACTTCGGTCGATGGGCAATGCCCACCCTACCACTGGTGTAAATGCGTAAGTTCTGGCAGAAACCGCCGTGTTGTCAGCCCACCCACCGAGTTTTTCCAAGGAGAAGTCCCCATGGCTCGTATGTACTATGACGAAGATGCCAATCTCGACCTGTTATCTGAGAAAACTGTCGCCATTATCGGTTACGGGTCGCAAGGTCACGCCCACGCCCTCAATTTAAAAGATAGCGGCATCAACGTCATTGTCGGACTGTATCCAGGCAGTAAGTCCGCCCCGAAAGCAAAAGATGCGGGACTGACGGTTTACAGTGTCGCCGAAGCAGCAGAAAAAGCCGATATGATTATGATTCTGCTGCCCGACGAAGTGCAAAAATCCGTTTACACTCAAGAAATCGCCCCCAATCTCAAAGACGGAAATATTCTGGCCTTCGCCCACGGCTTTAACATCCACTTCGGACAAGTGGTTCCCCCGGACAACGTAGATGTCGTGATGATCGCCCCCAAAGGCCCCGGTCACTTAGTCCGTCGCACCTACGAACAAGGAGAAGGGGTTCCCTGTCTGTTCGCCGTGTATCAGGATGCGTCCGGACAAGCCCGCGATCGCGCGATGGCTTACGCGAAAGGAATCGGCGGCACCCGCGCCGGAATCCTCGAAACCACCTTCCGCGAAGAAACTGAAACCGACCTGTTTGGCGAACAAGCAGTTCTCTGCGGCGGTTTGAGCGCCCTCATCAAAACCGGATTTGAAACCCTCGTCGAAGCGGGATATCAGCCGGAACTGGCATATTTTGAATGCTTGCACGAAGTCAAACTCATCGTGGACTTAGTAGTAGAAGGCGGTTTGGCCACGATGCGCGACAGCATCTCCAACACTGCTGAATACGGAGATTACACCCGTGGACCTCGCGTCGTTACCCCCGAAACCAAAGCAGTGATGAAACAAATTCTCGGGGAAATTCAATCGGGTCAGTTCGCGCGGGAATTCGTATTAGAAAACCAAGCGGGTAAACCGGGCTTTACCGCCATGCGCCGCCAAGAAGCCGAACATCCCATCGAAGAAGTCGGGAAAGACTTGCGGGCGATGTTCTCTTGGTTGAAGAAAAAATAAGTCAAAATAGAGTGTTTTTTCGTGAAGAATTGCCAATTTCGTAGTCAAGAAACTGCGTAATTTTATTCAATTTTTCTCAAACGGCTTTTTCGAGTTGGTAAGTTTTGGATTGCCAACTGCGAGAACCCCGGTATCTGGAAGATATCGGGGTTTTTTACAGAGAACAGAAAAGAGAGGGATTCCCAACAGTGTGGTCGATCGCTTTCGGGTGCATCTCAATAGATGTAAAAATACGAAGCTCTGGGTAGGTTGTGCAGACGACCTCCGTGGAACCCAACAGCCGCTCGGAAAGCGTCGATCGGTGCATAGCACTATCGAGTAGGTCAGCTTGTATCCGATGAATTTACGTTTTTGAGATGCACCCATCGCGTTCGAGATCGACGCAGAAGACCAGAAACCCGGTAACTCCCTCCTATGAAACCCCAATTCTCAGTCCAGAGTCGAGAAAGTTCGATACGCACTCCGCACCGTTTCCCGTATCCTATTATTTACTAAGTTATTGTTTGAAACGTCGAAACTAATGGTCACAGAACGCACAATCCCCACGTCCTACAGCAATACGGCTGAAATCAGCCGGGAAGAAGGGCTGCGAGTCTACGAAGACATGGTTTTAGGGCGCTTCTTCGAGGACAAGTGCGCCGAAATGTACTATCGCGGTAAAATGTTCGGCTTCGTTCACCTCTACAACGGTCAAGAAGCCGTCTCCTCCGGGGTCATCCAAGCCATGCGCCCCGGCGACGATTACGTTTGCAGCACCTACCGCGACCACGTTCACGCCCTCAGTTGCGGTGTTCCCGCCCGTGAAGTGATGGCGGAACTGTTCGGAAAATCGACCGGATGCAGTAAAGGGCGCGGGGGGTCGATGCATATGTTCTCGGAACCCCACCGACTCCTCGGCGGTTATGCGTTTGTCGCTGAAGGTATTCCCGTGGCGATGGGGGCGGCGTTCCAAGTGCGCTATCGCAAGGAAGTCATGGGCGATTCCTCCGCCGACCAAGTGGTGGCCTGCTTCTTCGGCGACGGTGCCAGTAACAACGGTCAATTTTTCGAGACCTTGAACATGGCGTCGTTGTGGAAGCTACCGATTATTTTCGTCGTCGAAAACAATAAATGGGCGATCGGGATGGCTCACGACCGGGCCACCTCGCAACCGGAGATTTACAAAAAAGCCAGCGTGTTTAACATGGCTGGGGTCGAAGTAGATGGAATGGACGTGATGGCGGTGCGGGCGGCGGCCCAAGAGGCGGTCGATCGCGCGCGGGCCGGAGAAGGCCCCACGCTCATCGAGGCGTTGACGTACCGCTTCCGGGGACACTCTCTCGCCGACCCGGACGAACTGCGATCGAAAGAGGAGAAGGAAATCTGGTTCTCTCGCGACCCGATTCACCGCTTTGAAAACTATCTGACGGAAGAAAACCTCGCCAGTGCGGAGGAACTCAAGGAGATTCAGAAGAAAATTCAAGAGGTCATCGACGACTCGGTGGAATTCGCCGAATCCAGCCCCGAACCCGACCCCAGCGAACTTCGTCGCTTTATCTTTGCCGAAGACGAATAAGGTTGTTGCTGGAAACGTTCGGCGAGATCCCCGGTATCTCCAAGATGCCGGGGATCTCGATTGTTGGACGGTCGATCGCTCTATCGCGACATGGCGGCAAGAATTTCGTCGTCGGTGGAGAAGTCCGCGTCGGCTTTATCTCGTCCGTTGGCGAGATAGTCGGTTTGGAAGGAATCTTTCAACCCAGAAATCAGGTCGAATTCCGGCGTCCAGTTCAACTCGTCTTGGGCTTTGCGAACGTCGCAGAAGAAATGTTGCGATCGCAGGGGGAAGGCTTTCCGTTTGCCGAAATCGAACTGCTTGGGATCGTAATGTACCAGTTCCAAGGAATCGGCAGATTTCCCCGCCGCTACCGCACAAGCCCTGGCTAACCCGTCAAACGTAACGTAGCGATCGCCTGAAACGTTGTAAATCTGACCGACGGCGGTTTCGTTGCCCAATACCGCCACCATCGCTTTAGCTAAATCCGCACAATGGCCGAGTTGCGTGATTTGCATTCCGCTACCGGGAATCGGAATCGGGCGATCGCGGACGATGCGATCGAAAAACCAGGCTTCTAAGGGATTGTAATTCAACGGCCCGTAAATGTATGTCGGACGGATCGAGGTAAAGGGAACCCCCTGTCTGGCAAGATAGTCCTCCGTCTCGAACTTCCCGCGATGGCGACTTTCGGGATCGAGGGCGTCTCCTTCTCGGTGGGGCATCTCGTCGGATTTGAGGTAGACTCCCGCCGAACTGACGTAGATGAAATGCTGGATTTTATCTTTAAACAAATCGGCTAACGGTTGCGTGTCCCCGAGTTTGCGGCCGTTGTTGTCGAAAATGGCGTCGAAGGACTCGCCAGAGAGCTTGTCGCGCAACTGTTCGGCGTCCGTGCGATCGCCGTGAATTTCCGAGACACCCTCGACTGGGGCGATTTTGTTGCCCCGGTTGAACAAGACCACCTCGTGGCCGGCTTCGACTAATTGCTTCGTCAGATAAACCCCAATGAAGCGGGTTCCACCCATCACTAAAATTCGCATCTGATATCCGTTTTATCTCGTAGGCGTTACAGCGGTTATCTTATCAAGACCCGTTTTGAACGAGGCACAATGGAGACCGACCCGCACCCGATCGCAATCAAACTAGGAATCGAACTAGGAATCGAACATGGTCAAACGGCTTGTAGTGTTCGGAATACTGATGTTGAGTTTACTGGGGGCTGTCGCGCCAGTTCTCGCACAAACCCAAACCAGTAAACGAGAAATCGCCCCCGTCGTTCTCGACGGTCTAGAAATTTTCGAGGTGAGTGCGTCAGGAAGCTTTGCGGCCGAAGATCGGGCCGATCGCACTAACGAAATTCTCCAAAACGCCAGAGAAGACGCGTCTCGAACCGTTGAAATTGCAACCCTTAACGGAAGCACGACGTTACGACTCAACGACGTTCACCTCGTCACGGTTACTGAAAGCGATATCATGCCAGGAATTTCGATCGCCGAACAAGCCCAGATTTGGAAGCAGGCGATCGAAACCGCCTTAGAACGCGCCCAACTCGAACGAACTCCTGAATACGTGAGGCGATCGCTGCAAACCGTTTTTCGCGTTCTCGCCGTTCTCGTTGTCGTGCAACTTATCTTGTGGGTGATTCAGCGGGAGTTATTGCGCCGCCAACGCCGAACCCCCGTCACCACCGCGCAACGCAAACGCCAGCAGGTGTTTCAACTGCTCCTCAACGGCGTTCGGAGCCTGTTGTGGTTGGGTTTCGCCTATTGGTCGATGGGTTTGTTTCCCCTCTCGCGAAGCGTCCGCTACCATGTGGTTTCGACTTTTACCGAACCGATCGTTCCCTTTGGCGATCGCTACTGTTCGATTTTGGATTTGTTGCTGTTGCTAGGGGCGATCGTCGTCCTGTGGGTGGTGGTGGGATGGTTCGCCAACTGGTTTAAATCGCAAATCCTCCAAATCGCCGACGATCGCAACGTTCGCGACGCCCTTGGGGTCTTAGTTCGCGCGGGAGTGACGTTTATCGGGATTTTGGCGATTTTACAAAGTTGGGGAATCGATATCGCGTCTTTGGCGGTGGTGGCCAGTGCGGTGGGGGTCGGCGTCGGCTTTGGTTTGCAAAACATCGCCAACAACTTTATTAGCGGCATTATCATCGCCTTCAACCGTCCGATTCAAGTGGGGGATTTCGTTCGAGTTGGCGATCTCGTGGGAACTGTCGAACGCATCGGATCGCGCAGTACGGAAATTGTCACCCTCGATCGCGTTTCGATTATCGTCCCCAACTCCCGCTTTCTCGAACAGGAAATTATCAATTGGACGCACGGAAATCCCATCACTCGCTTACAGGTTCCGGTGGGTGTGGCTTACGGTTCGGACGTTCGTTTGGTTCGTAAAGCGTTGTTAGAAGCGGCGAGAAGCCATCCTGAACTTTTACGCTATCCCGCCCCGCAAGTTTGGTTTCAGGCGTTTGGTGAAAGTTCTCTCAATTTTGATTTGTTGGTTTGGATTCGCGAACCACAAAAACAGTTTAAGTATCGCAACGAATTAAACTATCGGATTTACGAGAGTTTGGAAAAATACGGCATTGAAATCCCCTTTCCACAGCGGGATTTAAATCTCAAATCACCTAAGCTCGATCGCGCAGTGTCCGCTTGGATGCGTCAGACGGGAGTTTCTGAGTTGGAGGAAGAGGACGCAAAGTTAACGAACGCTAAGATCTCGTTCGAGTCGCCGATGACAGCTTCAGATTTTAATTTTGAGGAGGATCGCTGTGATTTAGAGTGTTTGGATTTAGACGAACTGGTCAAGCAAATGCGAGGTTCCGAGGGGGTGGCGATCGCCACGCGACGTTTTGGCTTGAGAACCTATCCGAAAACCTTTGTGGGAACTGAGGCGGTGGCGTGGTTGATGCAAACTCAGAAATCCAGTATGAAGGGGGCAATTCAGTTAGGACAGTTGTTAATCGAACGCGGCATTATCCATCACGTCCACGACGAACATGATTTTAAAAACGAACGACTCTTTTATCGCTTTTACCAAGACGAGTAATTCTCGCTTAGTGGTGCAGAAAAGTTCTGAAACCCTTGTTAGAAAAGATATCGCCGTATTAAAGGGTTGCCCGCAAAATCCCAGATCGGTAAATGGCTGCCGGAGATCCCCGGCATCTTGGAGATGCCGGGGATCTGGCTCGAGTCTAAATACACAATATATGTATTTTGTCAATCCCCGATCTCGAAAAGTTTTCTGCACCACTGAGATAATTCTCGTGTTTTTAACGAATTATAGGGATAGAAAAGCGAAAGGTACTCCCCCGTCCGAGTTCGCTTTCGACTTCGATGTGTCCCCCTTGAAGTTCCACCAATCGCCGCGTAATCGCTAACCCGATTCCCGTTCCGCCGGAATGACGACAGCGCGATCGCTCGGCCCGCCAAAAGCGATCGAACACGTGAGGTAAATCTTCTGGAGAAATCCCAATTCCCGTATCGCTGACTTCTACCCATACCATAGAACCGCGATACTCCGCTCGCACGCAAATTTTACCGTCATCGGAATAGCGGACGGCGTTTCCTAGCAAGTTGACGAGGATTTGTTCGGTGCGATCGCGATCGGCTCGAACGTCTGGTAAATCCTCGGGACAGTCTAAGTACAAACTCAACTCTTCGGGAAGTTGTTCGCAGAGGCGATCGACCAAAGACTCCAGCAACGGCGGCAACTGCATCGGTTTAGCATTGATGGTGAGATACCCGGCTTCGGCTTTCGAGAGTTCTTGGAGATCGTTGACGAGACGTTCGAGGCGTCGAGTTTCCCTGGCGAGTTTGTAGTAAGTTTCCGGGGTGGGATCGAGGCGTCCGTCAGCGAGTTCTTCGAGATAGCCTCGCATCACTGTCAGCGGTGTTCGCAGTTCGTGGGTCATGTCGCTGATGAGGGTACGGCGACGCTGCTCGATATCGATGATGCTGTCCGCCATGCGGTTGAAACTGAGGCTGAGTTGGTTAAATTCGGGAATTTCACTTTTAGGCATCCGTTCGTCGAACTCTCCGGCGGCAAATTTCTGCGTAATTTGTCGCATTCGCCGCAGAGGTTGGGTAATGCGTTTGGAGAGCCAATAGCTGAGGAGTCCGGCGGCGGAAGCTCCCGTGATGACCGACCAAAAGGTGCTGCGGTTCCAGGCGATTTCAAAGCCTTTGACGAGATAGGTCTTAACCGAACGCACGCTGAAAAATTCGGTGTGTTCCATGCGTTCGATTTGCAGGAGGAATTGACGCGGAGAGTAGATTTTGCTAATGAGGATAAAACTCCCTAAGCCGACGAGCATTACGAGGAGATGGGAGAGGAACAAGCCTCGTCTGACGTTGAATTTAACCATTTTCGAGGGGGTTGGAGGGTTCACCACAGAGGCGCAGAGGACAGGGAGAATTGGAGAGATTGAATACGAAATTTCAGTTTTATTTTAAGTTACATTTTATGTGGTTTTCATGGAATTTGTCGAGTTTTTTGAAGAGTTATCGAGCCATCGGGCAGTCAGATCTCCGGCATTTGTAGATGTCGGAGATCTACATTCCTAAATTCTAGTTTTTTCTGGGCTTTAGGAGTTATAATAACTAATGTTTAGATATTGCCTTAACTCGAAGTTTAACGATGAAAACGCTTTTAAAACTAACCAAAAATGCAACCGAACAGCGGGTCATTTTATCCGGTGTCTCTTGGCAGCAGTACGAAGGTATTCTCGAGGTTTTAGGGGACTATCCCGGCTTGCGTTTATTTTTTATTGACGAAACTCTAGAAATCTTCATGCCATCTCCCGAACACGAACTTCTAAAAACGGTTATCGCTCGGCTTTTGGAACGCTATGCGGAAGAAATGGATATTCTGCTTCACGGGTACGGTTCGACGACGTTTCGACGAGAAGCCAAGGGGAAGGGTTTGGAGCCGGATGAATGTTATTGTGTGGGCGAGTTGAAAGAGATTCCCGATTTTGCGATCGAAATTAATTTAACTAGCGGCGGCGTCAATAAATTGGCAATTTATCAAGAATTGGGTATTTCAGAAGTGTGGATTTGGCAGCGCGATCGATTGACGCTGTACGCTTTAGAAAATACAGCAATACAGGAGATCGAACGCAGTCAATTTATGCCGGATTTAGACATTGATTTACTGGTGAAGTTCGTACGTCCCCTCGAACAGCCTCAAGCGGTAAAAGAGTTTTTACAAGCGGTGCGATCGCAATAAATTTATATTTTATTTTTAACGGCCAAAACTCTCCGTATTATCTGTGTCTCTGTGGTGAATAAAACCACTCAAACTAATCCAAATATGTACCCATCCACTGTGTCAAATCTCGTCGCTGAATCGCCGCCGCCATCAACTCGGGAAACAAATCCGGCGTACAGGCAAAACTGGGAACCCCTAACGCGGACAACCGTTCGGCATTGGCATGAGAAAATTCGGGAGCGCCATCGTCGTTCAGAGCCAAAAGCACGACGACGCAAACCCCAGACGCCACCAATCGTTCGACGCGATCGAACAGAGCCTCAGCATTGCCCCCTTCAAACAAATCGCTCACCAACACTAAAACCGTATCGAGCGGTCGGTGAATCTGAGTTTGACAGTAGGCCAACGCCTGTTGGATATCCGTTCCGCCGCCGAGTTGCAATCCGAACAGCACCTCTACGGGATCGTCGAGATCCTCCGTCAAATCGACGACCGACGTATCGAACGCCACCAGACGGACGTTCGCGGCCGAGAGAGAGGCCAACACTGCCCCGAAGACGCTGGCATACACCAACGACGTGGTCATCGACCCACTCTGGTCGATACACAGCACGATATCCTGAAGAGAAGACCGTTTTCGACCGTACCCGACTAGCCTTTCGGGAATTATCGTGCCGTATTCGGGTCGATAGTGCTTCAAGTTGGCGCGAATCGTCCGGTTCCAATTAATTTCTCGGTAGCGGGGTCGGTGGTTTCGCTGGGCGCGATCGAGACTTCCGACAACGGCTTGGCGGGTGGTTTCTGCCAAACGGCGGTTGAGATCTTCGACGACCCGACGTACTACCTGACGGGCAGTTTCTCGGGTTTCGACGGGCATAGTGTCTTTGAGGGCGAGTAAGTCTGCCACCAAGCACACGTCCGGTTCCACTTGGTTTAACAGTTCCGGTTCGAGGAGCATTTGCCGCAAATCCAGACGCGAAATTGCGTCTTGCTGCATCACTTTCACCACAGAATTGGGAAAATAGGATCGGATGTCGCCGAGCCAACGGGCAACGTGTGGAGAGGAACTACCCAAGCCTCCCCGACGGTCGGAATCGTAAAGAGCAGACAGGGTGCGATCGAGTGCTAAATCTCGAGTGTCGAGCGTGCTGCTGTCAGTCGTCGAATCCTCGTCAGCATCGGAGCCGAGAACCAGACGCCAACGACGCCAACGTTGTGGGTCTGAAGTTGAAGTCACAGGCAATATTACTTGAGTAAAGTATTAATTGTTGTGGGGTGCGAGTTCCGAATTCCCATTAAATCTATACAATTTAGGCAGTAGGTATACTTCGATACGCGATAGGTTTCCCCTTCCATCGGTGCATCTCGTTTCTGTTCCAGACTGGTCGTCTTCTTCCACTCCGGCATGAAATTACGCAAAAAAACCTTACTCATCGTCGGTGCGGCGTTGGTGGCGCTCAATTTAATGTTATACGCCACCTCTTCGTTCGTTTTACTGCGCGACTTCGATCGCCTCGAAGAACGCTACGTTCGCCAAGATGTTGTCCACGCCCTCGGCGCGATCGCCTCGGAAATTGCCAGCACCAACACCATGGCCCGCGACTATGCGGAGTGGGACGATACCTATGAGTTCATGCAAACCGGCAATCGAGAGTACGTGAGATCGAACCTCGTCGATTCGACGTTTTCCTATCTCAATCTTAACGTAATGGTTTTTGTCGATCGCGAGGGAAACATTCAATTTAGTAAAGGGTTCGATCGCCGGAGTCAAACTGCCGCCCCCCTTCCCGAAGGCTTGACGAGTCACCTACAACTCGAAAGTCCCCTACTCCAACACGAGGAGACGAACGACAGCGTCTCTGGACTTCTCAAACTGCGCGATCGCGTGATGACCGTCGTGTCGCGTCCGATCGTCACCAGTAGCGCCACCGGGCCGGCGCGAGGCACCTTAATCGTCGCGCGGGATCTCGACCGACCCGAAATCCAGCACATCGGCAACCGCACGCAACTGTCTCTGAACGTCTACGACGTGGACGATACCGACCTCCCCGACAACGCCAGACAAGCGCTCGAAAGCATCGATCGCGGTGTGGACATCTCCCAAAACTTCGCTCGCTCGGGCAATCTCGAACTCGACAGCGCGATCGCCATCGCTCCCCTCACCGCGACGCGAGATCGACATCCCTCCGAACCGGGCGATCGCGCCACTGACACCGCTGTTTTTCGCTCGTCTCTGCCACCGACCGATCTCGCGTTTTCGACCACCGACTCGATCGCTGGATATACCCTCCTCAACGATATCTACGGCCGCCCCACCCTGTTACTACGGGTCGATTCTCCCCGCGTCATTTACCAACAGGGCCAGGCGAGTCTGAAATACTTTACCGCGATCCTCTCGGGGGTGGGTGTTGCCTTTAGTGGGTTAACGTTACTCCTGGTCGAAAAATTGGTGCTGGCGCCCCTGGCCGCGTTAACCGAAAGTGTCAGTCGCGTCGGCGATCGCGGCGATCTCGAAATGCGTCTCGAACCCGTCGGTCAAGACGAACTGTCGAGTTTGGCTCAGAGTATTAACAAAATGCTCGACGCCTTGGGGCGATCGCAGTCCGAACGGCGCGAAACGGAAGAACGCTATCGCCTGATGGCGGAAAACTCCACCGACCTCATCGCTCGCCAGCGTCCCGACGGTACGTTTCTCTATGCCTCTCCCGCCTCGGAAGTGTTGTTGGGATACACACCCGAAGACCTCTCCGATAAAGCCGCTCGGGATCTCGTCCATCCTAAAGACCTCGAGAGTTTCCTGTCCTCAACCGTCGAGGCGCTCTCATCTCCGGCCGCCCTCACCATCAGTTACCGCATCCGCCACAAAGACGGTCATTACGTGTGGTTCGAGACCACCAGTCGCGCCGTTTGCGATCCGAAAACTCAGGAAGTGCGGGAAGTCGTCACCGTGTCTCGGGATATCACCGAGCGCAAACTGGCCGAAGAAGACTTGCGAGAAAGCGAAGCCTCCATTCGCGCGATTTACAAAGTGACTTCGTCGCGCCAGCTCGATTTCGAGGAGCGACTACAGGGGTTGTTGGAGTTGGGACGCCAGCGCTTCGGTATGGAAATCGGGATTCTCTCTCGTATCGAGGGCGATCGCTTCGAGGTCGTCGAAGCCCAATCTCCCAACGACGCGATCGCGATCGGCGACGTTCTCAATTTGGAAGATACCTACTGCTACCGCACCATCGAGGCGCAAGATCCCCTGTACTTCGAGTTTCTGCTCATGTACGGGACGAACGCACCACCGAGATACGGGCCGTTTCGCATTCAAGCCTATATCGGGACGCCGCTGGTGGTGGCGGGAGAAGTCTATGGAACCCTGAGTTTTTCGAGCCGCACGCCGTTACGAGATCCGTTTAAACCAGTCGATCGCGAAATTCTCAAACTCATGGCGCAGTGGATCGGCGGAGAGCTCGAACGCCAACAAACCGCTGCCGATCTCGCCCGAACTCGCGATCGCGCCCTAGCCGCCACTCAGGCCAAAAGCGAGTTTCTGGCCACCATGAGCCACGAAATCCGCACCCCCATGAACGCCGTCATCGGCATGACCGGCTTGTTGTTGGATACGCCCCTGTCGCCCGAACAGCGAGATTTCGTCGAAACGATTCGCAGCAGCGGCGACGCCTTGCTGACGATCATTAACGATATTCTCGACTTCTCTAAAATCGAATCCGGTAAGCTCGAACTCGAACAACATCCCTTCGATTTGCGGGCTTGCGTCGAGCAGTCTTTGGACTTGTTGGCCTCGAAAGCCGCTGGAAAAGGTCTAGAACTGGCGTATCTGATGGACGATAACACCCCCGTCGGCATTTGCGGCGACGTGACGCGGGTGCGACAAGTGTTGGTGAACTTGCTCAGTAACGCCGTGAAGTTTACCGATATCGGGGAAGTGGTGGTGTCGGTCAAGGCCGAACGCCTCAACGAAGCGACTGAGGTAGGCGCTCGTAACGGCCAGGGCGCGATGGACTTTCCCTCGTACGAAATTCAATTTTGCGTGCGCGATACCGGTATCGGCATTCCGTGCGATCGGATGCACCGCCTGTTTCGATCGTTTACCCAAGTCGATTCCTCGACGACTCGTCAGTACGGGGGAACGGGGTTAGGCTTGGCCATTAGCAAGCGCCTCGCCGAGATGATGGGCGGCCGGATGTGGGTCGAAAGTATGGGGGTTTGTACGGGAGATCCTCCCGACGGCTTTACCCTCACCACCGGCATCGAAGATCGCGGTTCGATTTTCTACTTTACGACGGTTGCTCGCATTTCGGCAGCGCCCACGGCCTTGAAGGATTGCTCGCCTGAAATCGAACTGCGAGACAAGCGGTTGTTGGTCGTGGACGATAACGAGACGAACCGTAAAATTCTCAGCGTGGCCGCTCGACGTTGGGGTATGGAAGCCTGTGCTGTGGCGGACGGGTACGCGGCGTTAGAGGTGTTGGAATCCGAACCGCCGTTCGATTTGGCAATTTTGGATATGCAAATGCCGAATTTGGACGGGTTGACCTTAGCGCGGAGGATGCGCCAACGGGAGAAAGGGCAAACGCTACCGCTGGCAATCTTAACGTCGATGGGGTCGGACGTAAAAGACGTCAACGTGGATTTAGCGGCGTTTCTCAACAAGCCCATCAAACACTCGCAACTGTACGACGTACTGGTGGGGGTGTTGCAAGGACGGCCGGTGTCTCGCGAATACACCGAAGCTCCGAAATTAGACGTTCATTTAGCCGAACGCCTGCCGTTGAAAATTTTGGTGGCCGAAGACAACGCAGTCAATCAGAAGGTCGCCACGCAAACCCTCGAACGCATGGGATATCGCGCCGATGTTGTCAGCAACGGCTTAGAGGTTCTCGACGCCCTCAACCGACAACATTACGATGTGGTGTTGATGGACGTGCAGATGCCGGTGATGGACGGGTTGGAGTCGGCGCGGCGTATTTGTCAGAAGCGATCGCCTCAGCGTCGTCCGTATTTGATTGCAGTGACGGCCAACGCCATGCAGGGCGATCGCGAAGAGTGCATTCAAGCGGGGATGGACGATTACATCAGTAAACCCATTCGGATCGACGAATTGGTGGAAGCCCTCAGCCACTGTCCCGTCGCCCGCCATCTGAACGTGGAAGAGTTGGCCAACGGTAACGCTCCGAGTCCGGCTGGCGATCGCCCGACGAACGAAATGAAGTCTCGTTCTGCGCTGTCCCCTTCGCCCTCGCCCTCCTCGACACCAGAAGCCTACGTCACCCCGTTAAATGAGAAAACGTTAAACGATTTACGGGAAATCGACGCGTTGGAAGAGTTGATCGAGTTGTATTTCGAGGAAGCCCCCAAGTTACTCGAGCGTATCGACGATGCGATTCAACTCGACGACGCCGAAGGCTTGCGAGATGCTGCCCATTCGATGAAATCGACGAGTGCGGCGTTGGGTGCGATGCCCCTCTCCGAACTAGCCGAGCAACTCGAACGTTTTGGCAAAAAAGAGGATTTAGCAGACGCGCCGTCGCTTTGGGGGCGCTTGCAGGCTCAGTACCAACGCACCGTTGAGGCTCTAGAACGAGAACGACAGGTTATCGCTTCCCAGTAGGGAGAGGGGGAGCCGGGGAGAGGGGGAGCAAGGGAGAAACAGTTATCTGTTTGCTGTCTTCACTGGTGACTGGTGACTGGCGACTGGTGACTGTTCCCCGTTCCCCGTTCCCTGTCTTCACTGGTAACTGGTGACTGTGCTACGCCACGACTGAGGCATGGGGACGGGCGAAAATCATGCGCCCGGCGGAGGTTTGCAGGGCGCTGGTGACGACTACACGCATTTCACTGCCGATCGCGTCGGAACTCTCTTCGACGACGACCATCGTTCCGTCTTCGAGATAACCGACCCCTTGAGCGGGTTCTTTGCCGGTTTTGAGGATTTTGACCTCGAAGCTGTCGCCGGGAAGGTAGGACAATCGTACAGCTTGGGCGAGGTCGTTGACGTTGAGGACGGGGACTTTTTGCAGCGTTGCCACTTTGCTGAGGTTGAAGTCATTCGTCAGGAGAGTTCCGTTGATTTCGGCCGCCAGTCGTACCAGTTTGGCATCGACGGTCATGGGTTCGTCGTAGTCCGCCGGGTGAATGGCGATGCGATCGGGGTAATCCTCTTTCATTTGGTTGAGGATGTCGAGACCCCGACGACCCCGTACCCGCTTGCGATCGTTCGACGCATCGGCCACCTGTTGCAGTTCTTCGAGAACGAACTGCGGGACGAGAAACTGACCTTCGACAAAGCCAGTATCGAGCAGGTTTTGAATGCGGCCGTCGATAATACAACTGGTGTCGAGGATTTTCGTGGCGGCGGGTTTGAGGGTTCCTTCGGCCACCATCAGGGTTTCGACGCTGTTGGGGTTGAGCAGGCGCAAAAACGCCCGGCCGTGGGTGTCGGCGAGGGTAACGCCAAGAAACCCAAACATGACGCTTCCCAGGACGGCGAGGAAGGGTTTGATGAAGGTGAAGTCTTTGGGAACGGGAACGAGGAAGACCGGCGCCAACATGAGGTTAGCTACGAGTAACCCCGCGACTAAGCCAATGGCTCTTGTCAGCAGGACTTCGAGGGGCATTTCGCGAATGTTGGCTTCGATGCGGCGGTAGGTGGTTTGTACCGACAGGCCGACCATTCCACTGACAATTGCGGCGAAGCTGGCTACGACCCAGCGCAAGCCGTCAATGTTGGTGACTTGCTGCATCGCACTACCCGGAAGCAGTTCGATACTGTAGAAGCCGATGCCTGCTCCCGCTATGATGAATGAGATAATGATGAGTGCGTCGAGCATCGTTCTAGCCGATTAGACGAATCGATCGGAGCGGAATACGTTTCGAGGAAACGTTAAATCTGTTGAGAGGGAAAATCGCTCTCTCTCTCTCCGAAAAATATTGACATGGGTTTATTATAATGGTCTGTTCTCCTAACGATCGCGCTTGGTTTGAGGGGGCAAAACCGAACTCGTGGGCGATTTTGCGATCGCCACCGCGATCGGTCGTGAGTGTTGGGAGTGTCTACAGCGACTCGATCGCTCGTTCCTCAAACCTTGTCGAAAAATCCGATCGAAAGTCGATCGACTGTTTTTGAATTCTTTAAACTCTTGCAAAACGCCAAACTCTGGCGAAACTTGGCGTCAAATCGCCGTGACGCCGCCGCGTTCGGCTTACGTTCACGTCCCGTTTTGTCGGCGACGCTGTTTTTATTGCGATTTTCCGATTTCGGTCGTCGGCGATCGCAAGCACGGTGAAAATTCTCAGACCGTTCGAGCGTACGTCAACTGGCTGTGTGCGGAAATTCAAGCGACGCCGCCGCGCGATCGCCCGTTGGAGACGGTGTTTTTCGGCGGGGGAACGCCATCGCTGCTGTCGGTGTCTCAGCTCGATCGCATCTTAACAACCCTCGATCGACACTTCGGTATCGTCGGCGACGCGGAAATCTCCATCGAGATGGATCCCGGTACGTTCGATCGCGCGAAACTTCGCGGGTTTCTGAAGGCGGGAATTACTCGCGTCAGCTTTGGCGCCCAGGCGTTTCAGGACGAGTTGTTGCAATATTGCGGGCGATCGCACTCTGTCGCCGATATTTATACCGCGTTCGACCTCTTAGAAACCGAAGGGATCGCCAACGTCAGTTTCGACCTCATGTCGGGACTTCCCCACCAAACGCCCCAGCAGTGGGAAGCCTCCTTAGAGGCGGCGTTGAACCTCGATCCGGCGCATTTATCGCTGTACGATTTGATTTTGGAACCGGGGACGGTGTTCGATCGCTTCTACAAACCGGACGCCGAACCGTTTCCCGACAGCGAAACCGCCGCCAATTTGTACCGTCTCGCCCAGCAACGTTTGACGGCGGCGGGATACGGTCATTACGAAATCAGCAATTACGCGAAACCGGGATTCGAGTGTCGCCACAACCTTACCTATTGGTGCGATCGCCCTTACTACGGCTTCGGACTGGGGGCGACGAGTTACGTCGGCGGTTTGCGGTTCGCCCGTCCCCGCACCCGGAAGGCATATGCTGAGTGGGTGGAGCGATACGTCAATTCTGGCGGTGAAATCGAGGCGGAAACGGTCTCCGACAGCGATTTGATTCTGGAAACGTTGATGTTGCGGTTTCGCTTGGCGGAGGGACTGGCGATCGCTGAGTTACAGCAAAACGTGACAGAGAAGACGTTACAGCGATTTTGGCAGGCGATCGCCCCTTATCTCAATTGCGGTTGGATGAAATTCGACGACGATGCTGGGAAGGACAAACGAGTTCGACTGAGCGATCCTGAAGGATTTTTATTTTCTAACGTTATTTTATCGACACTGTTCGAGCAATTAGAAGATTGTGCTGAATTGCAATGTTTTCACCTCGAGATATAGCAACCTTAAATCGGGTGTATCTCAAAACTGTAAATTTATCAGATCGGAGTCTCTGCCGTAAATTGAGCTGTTGTTGGGTTTCGCGATCGCTCCACCCATGGACGGCAGCGTTGCCGAAGTCCAACCTACCCCAGACTCATATTTGGGTCTTCAAAGTTTGAGGTGATAAGCGGATTTTATAGCCGATCGAAACCCTTGCTGTAGGGGCGTCATGGCAATGCGCCCCGGTTCAATTTCGTATTATTCATAACAAATTACACCGTAATCTCAGGAGACCCCATATTTTTACATCCATTGAGATGACCCCTCTCAACTCCTCATTTACTCGTCTCACTTATGAGTCATCGTCCGCACGCCATCCCAATCTCTTGAAGGTGGATGTTTTAACAGCGTTCTAGCGTGCTTCAAATGTAACTCTAGTGGCTTATCGTTCGGACAGATGTGTTGTGCTGCTTCAAAACAGGCGATCGCTTGCTCGAAATTTCCCGCCAAATAATCTTCTCGACCTGTTTTATACAAATACAAAAACTTTGCCATTCCCGGATCGAGATCGACCGATTTTTCATCGATGAGTTCGTAAATTTTGACCGCTTGATTTTTGCCTTTAACTCGAATTTTATCTAACTCGCGAACCCAAAGGCGATCGGCACATAAATTATAAGTATGTTCGCTAATAATAATATCGCAGCCATATTCTTTTGTCAGACTTTCGAGCCGGGCGCTCAAATTGACACCATCTCCAATTACAGTATAATCCATACGCTTTTGCGATCCAATATTTCCCGAAACGACTTCTCCCGAACTCACACCAATTCCAATATTAATTTTCGGTTGATTTTCAATAATACGATGTTGATTAAACTCCTCTAATCGCCGTCGCATATCCAACGCCGACCGAATCGCCATCCAACCGTGATTTTCTGTCAGTGGAAGCGGTGCGCCAAATACAGCCATTAACGCATCGCCAATAAACTTATCTAAAGTTCCCTCGAAATTAAACACCGCTTCCACCATCGTCTCGAAATACTGATTGAGCAGCGTGACCACTTCCGACGCTCCCAAATTTTCCGTCAGTGTTGTATATCCGCGAATGTCTGAAAACAGAATCGTAACGTCCTTGCGTTCTCCCACCATCAAGGCGTCTTCTCCTAACGCCATCACCTGTTCGGCGACGTTGGGCGTCATATAGCGATACATCGCCGTTTTCATGCGTTTTTCACGACTGATATCTTCTAACACGATCAATCCC